>CAZKPH010000022.1:0-16168 GCA_964554605.1 uncultured Ferruginibacter sp. | reverse complement strand
CGCAAAAAACCAAACTAAACCTTTCAGTTTCATAATCAGTGTCGTTTAATTATATTTTTTAGAAGTCCGCAAAGATAGGGAAATCTGGCGTAAGATAAAATGAGTTACATAATACGGCGAAATATTATTTTAAGGCGTTCTGGCGGGCTTTCCGGCTTTTTTTTTCGGCTAAATAAAAAGGCTTTTTTTACAAATCTTGACTAACTTCGCTTTTCGTAAATATTTTTTCACCCCAAAAAGTTCAACAAGTGTCATTTAATCATTTATTGGCCGACAGAATCAATGCCTTAGAAGAGAGTGCAACCTTGGCTATGAGTAAGAAAAGCCGTGAAATTGCAGCCCAAGGGCATAAAGTAATTAATTTAAGTGTTGGCGAACCCGATTTTAAAACGCCGCCGCATATCTGCGAAGCTGCCAAAAAGGCTATAGATGATGGTTTCCATTTCTATACGCCTGTAGCCGGGATACCCGAATTACGTACGGTAATAGCTGAAAAGCTGAAACGGGAAAACAATCTGGACTGGAAGCCTGAGAATATTTTGGTTTCAACCGGGGCAAAGCATTCGTTAGCTAATGTAATTCAGACACTTATCAATCCGGGGCAGGAAGTTATCATCTTGTCGCCTTACTGGGTAAGCTATGCAGAAATGGTGAAAATTGCTGAGGGCAAGAATGTTATCGTTGAGGGTCATTTTGAAAATGACTTTAAGGTTACTCCGGAACAACTCGAAGCGGCCATAACACCTAATACCAAGATACTGATGTACGCTTCTCCCAATAATCCTACCGGATCTGTATATAGTGAGAAAGAACTGAGGGCTTTTGGTGAGGTGCTGAAAAAGCATCCGCAGGTATTTGTACTGGCTGATGAAATATATGAGTATATCAACTTTACGCCGGAAGGGCATTTCAGTATTGGAAGTATCCCTGAATTGAAGGATAGGGTAATTACCGTAAATGGTTTCAGTAAGGGTTTCGCTATGACGGGGTGGAGAGTAGGTTTTATTGCTGCTCCAAAATGGATTGTTGATGCTGTGGATAAATTACAAGGGCAGGTAACCAGTGGTACCAATAGTATAGCTCAAAAGGCTGCTGCTGTTGCCTATACGGACATGAGTGCTCCTAAAGCTATGCTGGAAGCATATTTACGTCGCAGAGACCTTGTTATTGCCAAGTTAAAAGAAGTGCCCGGATTTAAAGTCAGGGTACCTGAAGGCGCTTTTTATGCTTTTCCGGATGTTAGCTATTATTTTGGCAAGACAGACGGAAAAGTTACGATTAATAATGCAGATGAATTGTGTTTGTGGCTATTGGAAACGGCTCATGTGGCTACGGTTACCGGCAATGCATTCGGGGCTCAGAATTGTATCCGCCTTAGTACAGCAGCAAGTGATGAAAACCTGGTAGAAGCTGTAGAGAGAATGAAAAAGGCTCTGGCCACGCTTCACTAATAAACAGGAGATGATATTCAGCAAACCCGCTTATGCGGGTTTTTTTATGTTCAAACGGAGCTACTTTCATGAGATTTTTCGGAGAAATGAATGGTGCAATTCCAATACCTGTGGTATTACAAGTAGTTGTTCATCATTTGTGATAATGCTGTCGCAAAGGCGCATTTTTATATCTTCATCTATCTGCTTGCTAATTCGGGATTTGATTTCCCGGATGGTAATATGGTCTCTCTCCATTATCCTTTTCATTCGTAAAGGAAGGGGGGAGAATACGCCAATGACCGTATCCAGGTTTTGATGGGCGCCGCTTTCAAAGAGGAGGGCGGCTTCTTTAATGCAGTAGGGCGATTGTTGGGCCTGCATCCATTTGTTGGAATGTTTCAGGACTGCCGGGTGTATGATATTGTTTAGTTGTGCCAGTTTGCCAGGGTTATCGAAAACTATACCTGAAATGAATTTCCTGTTAATGGTACCATCGGGTAAATAAGATTGGCTTCCGAAGAGAGTTGTAATGTCGTTCTTCAGGGCAGAGCTTTCCGACATCATTTTTTTTGCTTCATGATCTGCATAATATACAGGGATTCCCAGTATTTCAAATACTCTGGCAACCGTGCTTTTGCCGCTGCCGATGCCACCTGTTATGCCTACCTTGAGCATAGAAAATGTATGAAAGGATAACATAATACGATGCCATTGTAATTGAAAAACAATGGCATCGCAAAAGAGTTATTTGGTTTCTGTAGTTGTACCTTTATTTATGGCCTGGGTCCATTCCAGGCTAATAGTACTTTTTTCAATTTTGATATAGCTGCCGGGGCTTATTTCCAGGCTAATGGTACCATCTTCATTGATCTTATTGATCACGCCATGAATACCTGCTATGGTTACAACCTTATCTCCTTTTTTTAGTTCGTTGATGAAAGCTTTTTGTTGTTTAGCTTTTTTAGCCTGTGGACGGATCATGAAAAGCCAGAATACGAGGATCATCAATCCCATAAAAAGCAAAGGGAAACCTCCGCCACCTTTCCCCTGTGGGTCAGCCATTAAAAAGATACTTAATAATTCCATTGTTGTTTTTTTGTGTTATGAAAAAAGATTATAGAGTTAAATTATTGTTTTTCCTTAACCTCACCCCTCAGGAAAAGTAGAGGGAACTCGGGGTTGGCATTGGAATATACTGTGATGGATTTGTTATTAGGCCCGACTTTGCCCCTGCTGTTAAATACTACTTTTATAAAACCTGTTTCACCTGGTAGCACGGGTTCTTCAGGCCGTTGGGGAACGGTACATCCGCAAGTGGCGGATACGTTTGTTACGATGAGTGGTTTTTTGCCGATATTTTTAAAACGGAAGTTGTATTCCACTTTATCCCCTTCCGTTATTGAACCGAAATTATATGCTGTGTCCAGCACCAGCACTTGTGTGGAATCTTTCAATGCCTGTTCATACGCTTTGGCTGTATCATCGGATATCCTGGCTTTCCTTTTGATTTCACAAGAGGCAAAAACGATAGAGAAACCGATAGTTATAAGCAACACTCTTTTCATGTACTAATTTGTTAAGCATTTAAAGATAAAAAATATGTATCATAATGTGCTGTTCCTGAAACTCTTTTTCTGAATTGCACCTTTGGCAGTAAGTTCTTTGTGAATATTATCCAGGATGCCATTGATAAACTGCCCGCTTTGAGGTGTACTGTATTCTTTGGCCAGGTCTATATATTCGTTGATAGTGACTTTTGTGGGTATTGTTTCAAAGAAGAGGAATTCGCAAATCCCCATTTGTATAATGATCAGGTCGAGTGCTGCAATACGGTCAGCATCCCAGTTTTTTAGTTTAGGCTTGAGCAGTTCCATACTGTTATCCTTTTTTTCCAGGGTGGTAAAGAGGAGGGAACGGGCAAAGTCCATTTTTTCTTTGCTGACCAGGTCGTTCAGATACAGGCCGTGTGGTTTTTGTAAATAATTGTTCATCAGCAGGTTGAGCATTTCTGCGTCATCGTCCCAGTTGATAAAATATTCTTCCAGGTGGTTAGTGAAATCTTCATTGGGAAGCATTAAAGCAGAAAATAGGAACTGAAGAATATCTTTTTCCGTTTTCCTGGCTCTGAAGTCTTCGCTGATGTATTCATTATAATCTTCGGAGGCTGTAAGTTCGTGATATATTTTCTTTAGCAGGTCCGTATTGATAATCTGTTCGGGTTTATATTCTTTGATGGAAGCTTTGAAGGAAGGTTCTTCCAGTATTGCCCATAACAGTTCATTGCCTGCTATTTTGGTATTGACATGCAGGTCTTCGGCAGACGGGAGGTGCTTGGAGGCACGCAGGCGGGCATCTGTTTCGGCATAACGTGCTGCTTCGGTAAGAAAATAAACCAGGTAAACGAAAAGCTGGCGGGTCTGGTCGAATTTTTTATTCAGTATCTTTTCGTACTCCGCCTCTTTTGCTTCGTCGCTGATACTGTCAATAGTATAGAGGGTCTGCATCACTTTTACCCGGATATTGTGTCTGCTAATCATTTATTTCCTTTTGTTATTGCGTGTGCAAAACTAAGCAATTGTGCTTAAATGGGAATCCAGTACCTGTTTGCGGCTGTAAAAAGCGGTTTGCTAAGGGCTTATGCCTGGATAGCAATTATTTAGGTGCGGCCTGTTTTCATGCATTTTTGACACAGTGTCCGATGTGGAATGTGACAAACATTACGATAAACTGCCAACGTTGCTTTTCTGACTGTTTTGGTACAAATTTGGTTTACCTTCGCCTGCCGCTTAGGCGGAATGGGTATTATTAATATTAAAAACAAACAAAAATCAATACAATTATGGCTAAAAAGTTGAACATTACACCTTTGCATGACAGGGTGATAGTGAAACCTGCTGCGGCTGAAGAGAAATCGGCAGGTGGTATCATTATTCCGGATACAGCAAAAGAAAAACCACAGAGAGGTAGCGTGGTAGCAGCCGGCCCCGGTAAAAAAGATGAACCTGTAACCGTAAAGGCCGGTGATACGGTATTGTACGGTAAATATGCCGGTACTGAGATCACAGTCGATGGTGAAGAATACCTGATAATGCGGGAAAGCGATATCCTTGCTATAGTATAACCATTTCCGGATGCGAGATGCTGGGAAAGTACAAGAGAGTGACACAACGATGCCGGGCTATGTACAAATGCCGGTAACAAAAAAATCTGTTTAAACCTAAAATCTATTTAAATATGTCGAAACTGATATACTTCAATATTGATGCCCGCAACAAAATGAAGAAGGGTGTTGATACATTGGCAAATGCCGTAAAAGTAACATTGGGCCCTAAGGGACGCAATGTTGTTATTGAGAAAAAATTTGGTGCTCCTTCCGTGACCAAAGACGGGGTTACTGTTGCTAAGGAAATAGAACTGGAAGATGCTATTGAAAACATGGGTGCGCAGATGGTGAAAGAAGTGGCCAGCAAAACTGCCGATATTGCCGGTGATGGCACTACTACAGCTACTGTGCTTGCGCAGAGCATTATCAGCGAGGGGTTGAAAATGGTAGCTGCGGGAGCTAATCCGATGGACCTGAAAAGGGGTATTGATAAAGCTGTATCGCTGGTGGTGGAAAACCTCAAAGGCCAGTCTCAAACTGTAGGCAACGACAGTAAGAAAATACAGCAGGTAGCTACTATCTCTGCCAATAATGACGAAACTATCGGTAAACTGATTGCAGAAGCCTTTGCAAAAGTGGGCAAGGAAGGTGTAATTACGGTAGAAGAAGCGAAAGGAACTGATACTACTGTAGATGTAGTAGAGGGTATGCAATTTGACCGTGGGTATATCTCCCCCTATTTTGTTACTAACAGTGAAAAGATGGAAGCGGAATTGCAAAACCCGTATATCCTTATCTATGATAAAAAGATATCTGCCATGAAAGATATTCTCCATATCCTGGAGAAAGTAGCGCAGAGCGGGCGCCCCTTACTTATTATTGCCGAAGATCTGGAGGGCGAGGCACTGGCTACACTGGTAGTAAACAAGCTGAGAGGCACTATTAAAGTGGCTGCTGTTAAAGCTCCCGGTTTTGGTGACCGCCGTAAAGAAATGCTTACGGATATTGCTATCCTTACCGCCGGTACTGTTATCAGCGAAGAATTGGGCCATAAACTGGAAGGTGCTGACCTTAGCGCTTTAGGACAGGCTGCATCGGTAACCATCGATAAAGATAATACTACGATCGTAGGAGGCAAGGGCAAGAAAACTGATATTACGGCAAGAGTTAACCAGATTAAAGCTCAGGTAGAAAATACTACATCTGACTACGACAGGGAAAAATTGCAGGAACGCCTTGCTAAACTGGCTGGAGGCGTAGCTGTATTATATGTGGGCGCTGCTACTGAAGTGGAAATGAAGGAAAAGAAAGACCGTGTGGATGATGCGCTGCATGCAACCCGTGCGGCTGTTGAGGAAGGAATTGTTCCGGGTGGCGGTGTGGCTTATATCAGGGCTATTGATGCTTTGGAGCCAAAAGTAAAAGGCCAGATTGCTGATGAACAAACTGGGATGTCTATCGTTCGCAGGGCGCTGGAAGCTCCGCTTCGTACGCTTACTGAAAATGCCGGAATAGACGGAAGCATTGTTGTTCAAAAAATCAAAGAAGGTAAAGCTGATTTTGGTTTCAATGCAAGGACTGAAGTGTATGAAAACCTGTTCAAAGCCGGTGTTATTGATCCTACCAAGGTGAGCCGTGTAGCGCTTGAAAATGCTGCTTCCATTGCTGGTATGTTATTAACTACCGAATGTGTGATTGCAGACAAGCCCAAAGAAGAAGCTCCTGTTCCTCATGGTGCTCCTGATATGGGTGCTATGGGTTATTAATGTAAAATGTGATAATTATAAAAATCCCTCCTGCAAACACAGGGGGGATTTTTTTTGGCATGGGAAAAGGTATTGAAAATCGTAACTTTGCTTACCGTTCGTTGGTGTCCTGTTGTGGAACTAAATTTATCAGAATGGGAATTAAACATGTACTTGCCAGATTTGTAATACTTATTGCTGCTGGTTTATTTTTTACTACTTCGTGTAATAAAAATACAGGAGAAAATTTTAACCCGGCAGATTCTCTTGTGATGGTACTGCAGCCCAAAGCAGTAAAGAAGACTGTTTCGCAAAAGATATATATGCATTATATGCCGTGGTTTGAGGATAAAGTTACATCCGGAAACGGGAGATGGGGGATGCACTGGACCATGAATACGCAAAACCCTGATATTATCCTGCCTGATGGCAGGCGGCAGATCGCATCTTTCTTTTATCCGCTGATTGGTACTTATGCGAGTTCTGATCCGGATTTGCTGCGTTACCATCTGTTGCTGATGAAATATGCAGGTGTAGATGGCGTGATTGTGGATTGGTATGGTACTCACCGGGTAGCGGATTATCCTTTGGTAAAAAGGAATACGGATTCCCTTTTTAAAGAGGTACATCCGGCCGGGATGCAATTGGCTATATGTTATGAAGATGCTACACTGAAAAAAGTCACTACCAGCCTGGGCATTGATACTATTACTGCAGCAAAAACGGATATGGATTTTCTGCAATCGGCTTATTTTGCAGATAGCGCTTATGTAAAAATAAACGGGAAACCTTTATTGCTTTGTTTCGGGCCACAGGTGATGAAAAAAGGATTTTACTGGGAGGGGGCGTTTTCTGCAGTGGATCCTAAGCCATGTTTTTTGTCATTGGCTTTCCAGGGGCAGGTATTAGGTAGCGCCATAAGCGGTGAATTTGCATGGATATCTCCTGACAGAATTAATGGGCTTGACAATTTTTATCAGAACAGGGCGCCTTACATACCCGTAGCTTTTTCTGCAGCTTTTCCCGGCTTCAAAGATTTTGGATACCTGGGAGGATGGGGAGATCCCCGGCCCGAACTGCCCCATAATGGTGCAACAACATTGCAGCAAACATTAGCGCAGGCAAAAGCCTCGGGCTTGCCATATATCCAATTGGAAACATGGAATGATTTTGGAGAAGGCACTATGATAGAGCCTACTGTTGAGTTTGGGTATTCATTCCTGGAAGCGATCCAGCAGTATACGGGAGTAGCCTATACGGGAACGGAATTGGAACTGATCTGCAAATGGTATATGCTAAAGAAAAAATACAACGGAAATTCCGGGATATCCAAACGCCTTATGCGGGCATATTACTATCTTGTGTCACTGGATACTAACAAGGCAAAACGTATCATAGATGCCATAGAATAAACCTTAAATTTTTGAAACTATGTTAAATAATAAAGTGATCCTGATTACCGGCGCTTCAAAAGGAATTGGCAGGGCAACGGCTATAAAACTTGCTGCAATGGGCACACGACTGGCCCTGCTGGCACGCAGTGCAGAGGATCTCAGGGAGGTACAACAAGTATTGGTTTCATCCGGAACAGAATGTGAGATATTCAGCGGGGATGTATCTGACGAAAAATTTGTAAATGATACTATTGCAAAGGTATTGGATAAATGGGGGCGGCTGGATATCGTGATTAACAATGCAGGGTTTGGAATTTTTAAACCAGTGGATGAGATATCGGCAACGGAATGGGATAGTGTGTTTGCTACGAATGTAAGAGGGACTTTCCTGATGTGTAAAGCAGTTATCCCGCACATGAAAAAAAAGCAGTCGGGGCATATCATAAATATTGCCAGTGACGTGGCTAAAAGAACCTTTCCTAATGGAGGCCTTTATTGTGCCAGCAAATATGCGCAGGATGCATTTAGTATGTCGCTGCGCAAAGAGATGATACCCTTCAAAATAAAAGTAAGTGTGGTGTATAGCGGGTTGGTGGATTCTTTCTTCCACTCCGAGCCGCAGGGGGATGCCAGCCATAAAGACTGGCTGCAAATAGAAGATATGGCCAATGCCATAGCATTTATAGCCTCACAACCCCCTCATGTAGTAATCGATGAATTGATGATACATCCTATCAGCCAGCAGTATTAAAGTGAGCTGTGTTAACCCTTTCCCAAAAATCGAAAAGGTTTTTGTATAAGTTTTGGTTTGTAATTATCTTGCCGCAAATTATCCCGAGATGAAAAATATTTCTACTATACTTTCTATTATTCTTTTACTGGCTGTAGGGGTTCTATATTACCTGCATTTTTCCTGCCCGTCGAAGGGTGGGAAATGCGTAACTTCTTCCGGAAATGGTAAGGATTCAAGTTATAAGAATGGGAAGATGGTTATTGCATATGTAGAGCTTGATTCGGTAAATAATAATGTGGTTTATATTAAGAACCGCCGTAAAGAATTGGAATCCGAGCAAAAGCAAATAATGGCCGATTATGAAAGTGCCTATAAGAGCCTGGAAAATGAGAAAAATAATTTTTTGAAAAAAGGGGATGCCATTACCCAGCAGGAAGCACAGATATTCCAGGAAAAACTGATGTACAAGCAACAGGAAATTGAAAATGATAAACAGGCAAAGGGGCAAAAGCTGGCAGAGAAAGGGGCCAAAATAATGGAGGATATGCAGGCAAGCCTGAAAGAGTTTCTGGCAGACTACAATAAGGATAAAAAATATACCTACATACTATCTACAAGCGCGGGGATGGATTATTTATTCTATAAGGATTCAACATTAAATATTACCGGCGATATTATTAAAGGCCTCAATGAGAAGATGGGGCAAAAATAGTCTTATAATTCCTTGCAAATTATTATCTTCAATGTTGTTATATCCGTTTTAAAAAACGGGGATCCTCAAATTAATGCTTATGACAGAACAACAACATTCGTTTAAAGCATCATTGAATCTTCTGGATGCTACCATGATCGTTGCAGGGTCTATGATCGGTTCCGGTATCTTCATTGTAAGTGCAGATATGCTCAAAGAAATGGGTAGTGCCGGCTGGCTGTTGGCAGCATGGCTGATTACCGGGTTTATGACGCTTACGGCAGCATTGAGTTATGGAGAATTAAGTGCCATGTTCCCCAAAGCGGGAGGCCAGTACGTTTATCTGAAAGAGGCTTACGGGCCGTTAACGGCATTTCTTTACGGGTGGAGTTTCTTTGCTGTGATTCAAACGGGTACCATAGCAGCTGTTTGTGTGGGGTTTGCCAAATTTGCGGGGTATTTTTTCCCTTCACTTGTATGGGACGATGCCAATACATTTAATATTGCGGGATTACATATTCATTATGCGCAACTGGTAGCCATTGTCTTGCTTGCATTCCTTACATGGGTCAATACAAGAGGTATCAAGACTGGCAAATTGATCCAGACAATATTTACCTCAACAAAACTCATTTCGCTATTTGGATTGATTATTTTCGGCCTTATAGTATTTAAGGCAGACGTATGGAAAGCCAATTGGCAGGATATGTGGTCATTGCGGCATTTGTCCCAGCCTGTAAATGGTGGTGGTATTGACTTTCAGCCATTGATAAACGGAGCAGCTTTTGGCGCTATTGCAACAGCAATGGTGGGCAGTATTTTTAGCAGCGATGCATGGAATAATGTTACTTTCATAGCCGGTGAAATAAAAAACCCGAAAAGGAATATCGGCCTTAGCCTTTTCTTCGGAACACTAATTGTTACTATATTATATGTTTTGATGAATGTAATTTATCTTGCTAATGTCCCGCTTAATGAGTTGGCATTTGCGAAAGATAACAGAGTGGCATTGAGTGCCTCGGAAGCTATTTTCGGGAGTAGCGGGACTGCTATTATAGCCATAATGATTATGATATCGACATTTGGCTGTAGCAATGGAATGATACTGGCGGGCGCCAGGGTGTATTATACAATGGCCAATGATAATCTCTTTTTCAGAAAGGCAGGTACGCTTAACAATAATGATGTACCCGGTTGGTCATTGTGGATACAGTTTTTTATGGCAGCAGCTTTATGTCTTAGCGGTAAGTATGGCGATCTGCTTAATATGGTTAGTTTTGTAGTGGTATTATTTTATATACTTACTATTGCAGGTATCTTTGTTTTACGGCGCAAATACCCTGATGCTGAGAGGCCTTATAAGGCGTTTGGTTACCCAATACTGCCGATAATCTATATTATCCTGGCAGCAGCCTTTTGTTATTTATTATTGCGGTACAAGCCAGATTTTGCAGTATGGGGACTGGCACTGGCATTAGCAGGGATACCACTTTATTTTATTGTAGCCCGAAAAAAATAATTTGTCTAAAATGAATTTCGATAATCTATTTCAACAAATTGCAGGGTTGAAGATCGCAGTGGTAGGCGATGCAATGCTCGATACGTATTGGTGGGGAAAAGTTGAACGTATTTCCCCGGAAGCTCCGGTACCGGTAGTAGCTGTGAGCAAAAGGGAACAACGAATGGGAGGGGCAGCCAATGTGGCAATGAACCTCAAGGCTTTAGGCACAAATGTACATTTATTGAGTGTTATTGGAGATGACAAAGACGGCGATCAATTACTGGAACTGGCTTCCAGAGATAATATTCAGACGGATTTTGTTGTTCGGTCTGCCGAACGGGTAACAACCAATAAGATCCGGATCATTAGCAGGAACCAACAAATGATGAGGCTCGATGCTGAAATGGAGATGGATCTTACCAAAGAAGAGGAAAGAGAGTTTCTTACTGCATTTGAAAAATTCATATCGCAGATCGCTCCCGATGCAGTCATACTTGAAGATTACAACAAAGGTGTATTTACGCCTGCTGTTATTGAAAAGATAATATCTATTTGCCGCAGGCAGGGCATCGTTACTTCGGTAGACCCAAAACGGAAGAACTTTTTCGCTTATAAAGGTGTTGATATTTTCAAGCCTAACCTGAAAGAAGTAAAAGAAGCTTTTAATATCCTGAAAGATATTTATGATAAAGAATCCCTTCAGCATATACATTATCTGCTGAATGAGAAAATCCAGCATAATGTTTCGTTTATTACACTGTCTGAAAAAGGAGTTTTTTTTCAGTCGCCCCAGGAAGGGAATATCATACCTACGCATGTCCGTACTATTGCAGACGTAAGCGGTGCAGGCGATACCGTAATCGCCATAGCCACGGCTGTCTATACCGTTACGAAAGATGTATGCCTTATGGCAGCAGTGGCCAATATAGCAGGGGGGCTGGTTTGTGAAGAAGTGGGTACGGCTGCTGTGGAGCGGGAGAAACTGCTGGCGGAATGTAAAAAATTATTAAACTGAAAATGTTTTCCTGAATGAATAAAGTAGCAGTAATTGTGGCCGGAGGCTCAGGCACACGGATGAATAGCAACTTGCCCAAACAGTTTTTGTTGCTGGATGGCAAACCTCTCCTTTTTTATACGCTGGATACATTTTTAAATACTTATGAGGATATGAAAATTATTCTCGTACTCCCCGAAGAATATATTGCGGCCGGGCAGGAGATTATTGATGCTTTCTTCGATTATAAAAGGGTGCAATTGGCTGTCGGAGGCCGGACACGTTTCCATTCCGTTCAGAACGGGCTGAAGCTAATCTCAGAAGAATGTATCATATTTGTGCATGATGGGGTACGCTGTTTGTTAAGCCAGGGGCTTATAAAACGATGTTATGAGGCTGCTTCCGAATTCGGATCAGCCGTTCCTGTTGTGAGTTCTAAAGATAGTATCCGGTTAGTAAATGAAGGCGGGAATGAAAAACTGGATCGCACTAAAGTAAAACTGGTACAGACCCCGCAGGCTTTTCACAGTAAGATACTGTTGCCCGCATATAGAATAGATTATAAGGATATTTTTACTGATGAAGCCACTGTTGTAGAGGCTTTTGGGCTAAAGATACACCTGGTAGACGGCGAACAGGCCAACATAAAAATAACCGAACCCAATGATCTTGTTTACGCAAAAATGATATTGGATATTATAAAAAAAGATGTAAATTGATATAGGCTTTTGAAACAAACTTCATCCTTACAATTAAAACTATTGCCCGATGTCGACCGTAAAAGATATTTTAGAAAACAAGCAAAAAACATTCAATGTCATTCAATCTGATGCACTGGTGATTGAGGCGGTGAGTATGTTAAATTCAGTCAATCTCAGCTATCTCGTGGTAATGGAGGGAGATGAGTTTAAAGGTATTTTCGGAGAGAGGGAATATGCCCGAAATATTATTCTCAAAGGAAGGGCCAGTAATACTACATTGGTAAGGGATGCAATGACAACCGATATTCTAACTGTTGACTTCTCAGACTCTTACAAGCAGTGCATGCAGTTAATGAATTCGCATAAAGCACGTTATTTACTTGCATATCACGACAATAAATTCGTTGGTGTTATTACCATCCACGACCTTTTGCGCCAGGCAATTATTTCAAACGATGATAATGATAAGGCTATTTCCCGGCTGCTTGTGGATAACGATGAACACTCCAAGTTTTTCTGGTGAGGGAATCCTTTTATTTTTTCATCCATTTTATAAAGAAAGGAAGGCGGTTAATCCGTAAACCGGGATATAACTCCGGAATAGCGCCGAAACTGCTGTAGAAGAATGATAACCCATCCAGGTCACCTCCTTCAAAGTCCAGTGTCAGGTCCTGGCCTGCGTGATCCCGAATAAAACTGTCAATAAGCGTGTGAGACGCACCCATTGTCTTACCATTGGGATGGTTGCCAACGAGTATGTAATACGCACGCTTATGCGAAAATAAGAATACTGCAGATGCTAATAATTCGTTGGCAGCGCTGTAAATGCCGTAGCTTACTGCTTTTCCGGATTGTTCATATTGCAGGGCAATATTCCGGAAATGAAAATAGTCTTGCATAGTAACCGGGGAAAAAGCTCTGGAACGCTCTGCAGCCAGGCGGATGATATCATTTATATCTATACCCCTTCGGGAAATGAAATTATACTGCCCGCATTTTCTTATATTTCGCTTTACATTGGTTCTATATCCGGCATATAAATCTTCATAGGGCTTATTTAATGGTAAGATGAAATTATTTCTTGGATAAAAAGGTGTGGTTATGTTTTTAAAAAAATTTCCGGCATTAAGGTAAATATCCCAATAGCGAAAGCGGGAAGGGATAGCATTTAGGAAAAGAGCAATCGTTGTGCTGTTTATATTTTCCCCGAAAATACCCAGCGAAGCACAGAAGAAAGGTTGGTAAAGATAGCTGATACCCCATTTCTTTTTCCATGTCACCGGCATTACGGTTTTATAATCATCGAGTATTAATGCATCCCAATTGGCAGCCATAGTATCCAGATAGAAGGAATAAGCGTAAATATTTCCATTGGGGGCATTGGTGATACAGGTATCCCATTTTTGTTTGTCAATTTTTGAATATGGTATATAATTTACCATTAACACTAATTAATGAGAGGTGTAATTCCATTCTTGCCGGAGTACCCGTTAAGGTCGATGCAGAAAGTAATCTTTCTCATAAAAGTATTTGCTTTACTGTCTGTTTTCAGTGTGTTCCTAAAATCTGCACTGTATAAAACAGGAGCAAAAATATTTACAGTGTTTTTAAATAGTGATAGCTGCAATCCGGCTGTATAAAGAAACCTTGGCGTTTGTGCATCTTTTTCCCAGGCTTCGGCATAAGTACCTGCATCTAAGAAAAGCTTTAGAGGCAATATCGGTGGAATAATTTTTTCCGGTAATGTAGTACTGAGGTTTATTGCTGCGACCCATTTCTCAGACTGCCCTTGCAGGTATCCGTAAGGATCCAGCCTGAATTTAAGCCCGCCTGTGTTTTGAACCACTATTTGCTGAGCGGCAAAACCTTCATTGCTTATGGGCAGGCCATAATTGGCAGAAGAGGCAGTCCTTCCGGCAAAATACTGGCTGTTTGTATAATCATCCGTACCGTTTCCGGCAAGCAGTTTCGGCCAGTAACGATATGTGTTATAGTTTACTCCGCCTATATAGCCAAATTTAGCGGCAAATATTCTTACAGAAAGGCCTCCCCGTTTTACGTAGTTGAAAAAATAATTCCCGGTTGCATTTATACGGTAGAATCCTTCTCCCTGTTGCAATTGCAACTGGTAACTATAAGGATATAATACCCGGGTATCTTTCACATTAAAGGAGAATTGGTTAATGTAACGGTTTTCATAAGTAAAACCCCTGGGATACAGGGACAGGCTGTCGCTGCCGCTAATGTAGTCCTGCCCGGAAAATTTTTTATCCCGGATTAAGTATGTACGGAAATCGAACCACTTGCTGCACGTACTTCTATAACCTCTTTTGACATACACTTTTATATAAGGAACTACTTTATTAAATCTTTCATAAATATCATGGAGGAGTGTATCCTGGTTATGGTTCAGTGAAAATGAGGAGGCATTAATGCCTATTTCTACTTTACGTATAAAGCCAGTATTGTACCAATGATAGTTTATGTTTCCCAAACCGTTCAAACTTTTGCTGCCCATTCCATATAAAGGGCTGGCGAAAAATTGAAATTTGGAAGAAGGTAAAGTATAATTATGAATTATGGCTCCGAGCATAAACTTATCGTAGTTGTTAAATCCCGCCGATGGAGCAAGGAATATATACCTGTATTTATCCGTTTGATTAAGGTTGTAAAAAGTAGCTAAGCGGTAGTGCCGTTTATTTTTTACTTGGGGGACCTCCCCTTTTTTATTTAAGAGAGCGAAAATGGTATCCAGATTCCGTCCACTTACTTCTTCCATCACAGATTTCAGGTTTTCGGGATAAGGGTGTTTGAATTTCCAGCGGGTATAGAATAAGTGCATAGAACTGTCAAAAATATCTTTCCCAAGAGTATTTTCAAGGTACTGCATCCATTCGGCGGTTTTGGTGTAGGCAATAGGGCCATAGCCAATATAACTGAATTTTTCAGACGATGTGCTAATTGGTTGGTCTTGTTTGGTATTGATGAGAGTACTTAGTATCAGTTTGTCCGGATATTCCGGTAAACGTTTAGAAGAAAAATCTTGTTTGCTGGCTTTACCGGAAGGGTGTAAAAGAATCGTATTATCATACCTGTAATCATAAAAAGTATTAATGCCCTCATCCATCCATGGAAAATCTCTTTCATTGGATGCCAGAACACCATAATTCCAGTTATGCCCTGTTTCGTGTTCGAGAATTTTTTCCAGTTCCATTTGGTTTTTTACAGGCGAAACAGCGGTAATGGTTGGATACTCCATGCCGCCTGAAAAGCCCATTTGTGTTTCTACAGCAGTCATAATGGGGTAGGGGTATTCCCCCAGCCATTTGCTTCTGCTGCTGATAGCTTTCTTTAGAAAAGCAGTACTGTTAATCCAATTGGAATAACTGACAGGGTTCTTTTTACAAAAACTATATATATCTATAACCCTGCCAGATGAAGGTAAGGATAACGTATCGTGAAACACTATAAACTCCTTATCAGCAAACCATGCAAAATCATGGATATTTTCCTGTGTAAATACCAGCGTTTTTAACTCAGCAGATGATGGTACAGGCGTAGTAATTTTTTTGTGTAGTTGGGTATGTTGGGGTGCAGTAAATACAGGCTTTGGCGAGGAAAGCGATGTAAGCCATTTTTTCTCATCTTCATTTTGTAATATACCTGTAGCTGCTACAATATAATTGCGTGGTAATGTGATCTGGACAGTATAGCTGCCAAAATCGCTGTAGAATTCCCCCTGGTCAAGATACGGTATAGGGTGCCATCCTTTTTTATCGTAAACGGCTGCCTTGGGGAACCATTGGGTTATTTGAAATGATTCATTGTTATAACCGCCTCTTGAGAAATTGAAAGGTAATTTTTCGTGAAAAG
>CAZKPH010000021.1:8305-16283 GCA_964554605.1 uncultured Ferruginibacter sp. | reverse complement strand
TGTAAAATGTCCTATTGTAGATGGAAAAGATTTTCCTCCGGTAGATATTGCCCTTGTTGAGGGGTCAGTAACCAGCGATGAGCATTTACACGAAATAAAACATATACGCAAAAACGCAAAGACGCTTATTGCATTTGGTGACTGTGCCGTTATGACAAATGTTACGGGGATGCGGAATTATTTTCAGTTGCAGGAAGTTTTTGATGCAGCCTATAAAAACGCAGTGAGCAACGATAATGAAGGTACGCCGCCGGAGCATCCTGCATTGTTGAAACTACATGATAAGGTGGTTCCACTGCAGGAAGTAGTTGATGTAGATTTTGTGATTCCGGGTTGCCCCCCTAACGCAGATACGATCTTTTATGTATTGTTCGAATTCTTAAATGACCGCATACCTAATTTAAGCGAAGCAAAAAAACTGAAATATGGATAATACTACCGATAAAAAAACAATTTATATATCTCCCGTTACCAGGATTGAAGGGCATGCAAAAATATCTATTCAATTGGATGATACGGGAAATGTTGCAGACGCTCGTTTTCATGTAAATGAATTCCGCGGCTTTGAAAAATTCTGCGAAGGCAGAATGTATACGGAAATGCCGACTATTACTCCCAGGATTTGTGGTATTTGCCCTACCAGCCATACGCTGGCAAGCGTAAAGGCCTGCGAAATGATACAAGGCATACAACCCACGTACACAGCACATTTGTTGAGAAGGCTGATGCATATTGGGCAAAACCTTTCTTCACATGCACTTTCTTTCTTCCACTTGTCTGCGCCGGATTTTCTTTTGGGCTACGACAGCGACCCTGCCCAAAGGAATATTTTAGGTATTGCAGAAAAATATCCCGACCTCGCATTAAAAGGTATCCGGTTGAGAAAATTCGGGCAGGAACTCAGCGAAAGGATTACCGGGAAAAAAATACATATCATGGGGATTGTTCCCGGAGGTATGGCTTTCCCGCTCACAGAAGAAAACAGAAAGGCTTTATTACAATGGATTCCCGAAGCAACTGAAACCGTGAAACTGGGTATTGAAATTATCAAGAAATTTCACCAGGAAAACAGCGAAATGATTAATACTTTCGCCCCATCGCCAACGATGTATCTGGGTACTGTAGGGCCAAACGGCGAGCATGAATTATATGATGGGAAACTGCGTTTTATAGATGCAGACGGGAACATCATTCAGGATCAGATATCTCCAGCAAAATACCTTGATTTTATTGCAGAAAGGTCCGTAAGCTGGTCTTATCTTAAGTACCCGTATTATAAATCTCTCGGTTTTGAAAATGGAATTTACCGGGTAGGTCCTTTGGCCAGATTGAATGTAGCCTCTAAGATGAAAACGCCTTTAGCCCAAAAGGAATTCGAAATATTCAAGGCAATGAATAATGGCAAGCCTGTTCATGGTACATTCTATTATCACTATACACGGTTAATCGAAGCGCTTAGCGATGTTGAAATTGCTGAAAAAATATTGAATGACCCGGAAGTTACTTCGCTTCATATACAACATCACGGACGTTGGAATTACGCCGAAGGTATAGGAAGTTCTGAAGCGCCGAGAGGAACCCTATTTCATCATTATAAAACAGACAAAACAGGGAAACTGGTAAATGTAAATCTTCTTATTGCCACCGGGCAGAATAACCCTTCTATGAACAAGTCTGTTTTGGAAGTGGCGAAGCAATATATAAAAGGAGACAAAATAGAGGAAGGTATGCTTAACAGGGTCGAATCTGCAATTCGCTGCTATGATCCTTGCCTGTCTTGTTCTACTCATGCTATCGGCTCCATGCCAATGGTTATTGAAATTTTTGATCGGCATGGGAACCCTGTTAAGAGTATTGAGAGAGGTTAATCTCTCTCTTCGTGGATAAATATCAATATTTCTTCAACAGCTTTTTCCATATTTATCCAGGTGGTAGGGCTGATAAGGTTTCCTGGTTCAAAACTGGTAGCTTCAATTGCACAATAGTAAAACCTGGTTTTGGATGAATATAGTTTTTTGCACAACCCGGCTATAACTGGTATATTAACATGATGGGATAAAGATACGGGTTCCGTTTCCGTATCAACAGCTTTTATATGGGTGCCCGTTTGCCCGGATATGGACGCATCTACAAAAATAACAACATCATACAATGACAATTTCTCTGCCATAACCAGATCCAGTTGATGAACCCTAATGATATCTACATCTCTTAAATTTTTATTCTCCAAATGTTGGCAGACAAGGTTTCCAACACCATCGTCGCCCCGGAGCGGATTACCAACACCCACTACGCAAACAGTATGAGCTGTAGGCCATTTTGCATATCGTTTATTTATATCCATACTTCCAGAATGCACAATTTACTGATGTTGATTGGAAAATAAGGTGATTCCAGTCAGTTTTATTAGATCAATAATTTCTAACTTTGGGAACATTTATGTAGAAAAGCTATGAAAAAAATTATCAGCACAGCAACCGTTTTTTTGCCTGCAATATCTTTTGCTCATCCCGGACACGGGACAACTGACGGGTATACGATCACTCATTATTTTACGGAACCACAACACATAGCTGCTACCATTATTACAATGGCTGCCGTTGTTGGCCTGATCGTAATTTTGCGTAGCAGAAAAAAACAACAGGCTTAACCTGATTTTAAACCGGAATATTATGTGTGCAACTTGCGGTTGTAGCGGAACAGATCATCAACATGACCATCATCATCATGGGCATGATCACGGCGGTCACGGAAATGGGAATATTGTAAACGTGGAACAAGATATACTCCACGAGAATAATCTTTTAGCCGCAAGGAACAGGGGTTTTTTCGAAGGAAAAAATATTCTCGCTATCAATTTGGTGAGTTCTCCCGGTTCAGGAAAGACAACGCTTCTTGAGAAAACACTTACTGACCTGAAGGGAAAATTAAACTTCGCCGTAATTGAAGGTGACCAGCAAACAACAAATGATGCTGACAGGATCAATGCTACGGGTACTAAAGTTTCTCAGATAAATACCGGCAAAGGCTGTCATCTCGATGCCCACATGGTGTTGCACGCAGTGCAGGATATGAAGCTACAGAACGACTCCGTTCTGTTTATCGAAAATGTAGGCAACCTGGTTTGCCCGGCTATGTTTGACCTGGGAGAAAATGAAAGGGTGGTAGTAATAAGTGTTACCGAAGGAGACGATAAACCGATCAAATATCCGGATATGTTTCATTCGTCCACACTTTGTATCATCAATAAAACAGATCTGTTACCATATGTTTCCTTTAGCCTTGAGAAAGCAAAGGAATATGCCCGAAAAGTAAATCATCACCTGGAAATAATAGAGCTTAGTTGCACTTCCGGGGAAGGGATGCAACGCTGGTATGACTGGCTTGGGGCAAAAATAAAAGCAAAACAATCTGCATAGAGAGCCTTCACTACCGGCGTATATTTTGAAAAGTTTTGCAATGCCGTTTCGTTTACGGCTTTATTCCCGATAAATAATTATATCGCCGATTGCTGCTTGTTAAAATGAGTTATAGAAAATCAAGATGCCTACTTATCATGTACATATCAACGGTTTGGTGCAAGGTGTCGGTTTCAGGCCCTTTGTAGCACAGCTTGCCGTACGAATGCACCTTACAGGCATTGTTCATAATAGTAATGACGGAGTACATATTGAATTTAATGCGGAAGAAGAAGCAGCTCAAACATTTTATCAAAAACTATTGCTTTCACCTCCTCTTAATGCAATTCTGAAAGAAGCAAAGCTCAATAAAATTCCCGACAGGTTCTTTTACGGATTTTCAATAGTACCCAGCACAAGGTGCAATAAACCAACGTTGTTGCTTACTACCGACATTGCTCTTTGCCCGGAATGTAAAGAAGAAATAAACGACCCCGAAAACAGGCGATACGGTTATCCCTTTATAACATGTTTGCATTGCGGGCCAAGGTATTCTATAATTGCAGCGTTGCCATACGACAGAGAGAGCACAACAATGGATTATCTGCATATGTGTTCCCGCTGCAGCAACGAATATAACGATATATACAACAGGAGGCATTATAGCCAGACAAATTCCTGCGTGGATTGTGCTATTCAAATGCACTTGTACGAGAATAAAAATAACTGTATTTGCAGCGATACCCCCGGAATTTTATTGCACATACAAGATTTCTTACAGCAGGGAAAAATACTTGCAGTGAAGGGAATTGGGGGTTATTTGCTGATTTGCGATGCAACCAGCGAAAAGTCAATAACAGAACTTCGTAAACGAAAACAAAGGCCATCTAAACCCTTTGCAGTTTTGTATCCCAAATTGGAAATACTGGAAAATGACGTATGCCTAAACGCAGAGGAAAAAAGCGCTCTTCAGGATAATATATCTCCAATCGTGCTTTGTTTTCTTAGAAAAGATGCCGCATCCGGAATTTGTAAAGAAACAATAGCTCCCGGATTAGACAAACTCGGGGTTATGTTACCCTATACAGGTTTATTACAATTAATTGCCAATAACTACGGAAAGCCTCTTATTGCCACGAGCGGAAATATAAGCGGGTCCCCGATTTTATATAAAGATAAGGATGCGCTGGATAGCTTATTTCCCATTGCAGACTTTGTAATTACTTTTGACAGGGATATAGTGGTGCCTCAGGATGATAGCGTGGTCCAATTTACAACAACCGGACAACGAATAATCATCCGGCGAAGCCGTGGCCTGGCGCCTAATTACCACCCCAATCCTTTTTTGAACGAAAACAGGTGCCTGCTGGCTATGGGTGCCGAACTAAAAAGCGCATTTGCAATTACATCTTCCGGCAATCTTTATATAAGCCAGTTTCTGGGAGACCAGGCTGGGCTTACATCACAGCATGAGTATGAACATACGCTTTCCCATGTTCAACAGATATTGCAGGCTACGCCGGAATATATATTAGCAGATAAGCATCCTGGTTATTTTGTCTCCGATTATGGCCGGGTTTTCTCCCGTGAAAACAAAATACCTTTGCTGGAAATTCAGCACCACAAGGCACACTTTGCAGCAGTACTGGCCGAAAATAATCTTTTGCAGGCGCCAGAGCCCGTTTTAGGTATTGTGTGGGATGGTACAGGTTATGGAGATGACGGACAAATATGGGGAGGAGAATTTTTTGTATCGGCAAATAATAGTATTGAAAGAATAGCACACATGTCTTATTTTCCACAATTGCTGGGAGATAAAATGAGCAGGGAACCCCGCCTTTCAGCACTAAGCCTTTTATCTCAAATCCCCGAAAAATATTATCATATCCGAAAGGATTTTTCGCCGGTAGAATGGAATTACTATCAGCAATTATTATTACAGCCAGCAATATTGCGTAAAAGTAGCATGGGAAGGTTGCTCGACGGGATAGCGTCTTTGCTGGGGCTACAACAGCAAAACCAATATGAAGGAGAAGCCGCAATGAAACTTGAGGCTCTTGCCCGTAAAGCGCCAAAAACTATAGCAGGAACCTATTCAATAAACATCCAAAATGGGAAGATATGCATATCCGAAATACTTTCCGGGATAATCCGGGATATTGAAAACGGTATAATGCATTCTGTCATCGCTGTTAAAATATTTAATACGCTGGCCGGCATTATTTTGCAAGTGTCTCTACAAAAAAATATAAATAAAATTGCATTTAGCGGAGGTGTTTTCCAAAACACTTTTTTGGTAGATACAATAAAAGAACAAATGCCTCCCGAAAAAGAGTTGTATTTTCATAAACAAGTCAGTCCCAACGACGAATGTATAAGCCTGGGACAAATAGCATATTTTGTGTTAACAGAAAAAAATAAATAATATGTGTTTAGCAATACCCGGAAAAGTAATTTCAATGGACGATCAGGCCGAGCAGGCATTTCGCAAAGCCAAAGTCTCTTTTGAAGGGATAATCAAAGAAGTAAACCTTGGCCTGGTCCCCGATGTAAAAATTGGGGAATATGTATTGGTACACGTAGGCGTGGCAATTAGTAAAGTAGACGAAGAAGAAGCAAAAATAACGCTGGATTATTTGCGACAAATGGGCGAGATGGATGAATTACAAAACGACTGAAACAATGATTATGTAGCGAAACAGAAATAACAGTATGAAATATTTAACTGAATTCAGAGACCCGGTATTGGTGAAAGAGTATGTAAAAGAAATACATCGTATCACCACAAAACCCTGGAAGCTGATGGAAATATGTGGTGGGCAGACGCACAGCCTTGTTAAGAATGGTATTTTAGAAATGTTGCCAGATAAGATATCAATGGTGCATGGCCCGGGGTGCCCTGTATGTGTTACCAGTATTAGTGTAATAGATGAAGCCATATACCTTGCACAACAACCGGATGTAATATTTTGTTCCTTTGGTGATATGCTCCGGGTACCCGGGTCGCACAAAAGCCTGATGGAAGCAAAAGCAGAAGGAGCAGATATCCGTATCTTATATTCACCACTCGAAGCAGTAAAACTCGCACAGGAAAACCCGGCAAAGCAGGTAATATTTTTTGCCGTAGGATTTGAAACAACGGCTCCCGCCAACGCACTGAGCGTAATACATGCATCACGACTGAAATTAAATAATTACAGTATACTGGCATCACATGTACTCGTTCCACCTGCTATGGAAGCTATTCTCAGCGACAAAGAAAACCAGATCGATGCTTTTCTTGCCGCAGGGCATGTATGTACGATCATGGGAATGGAAGAATATTATCCCGTTGCAAAAAAATACAAAGTACCTATTGTTGTAACAGGTTTTGAACCAGTCGACCTGCTTCAGGGTATACTGATGGCGGTAAAACAACTTGAGATGGGAGAACACAAAGTAGAAAACCAATATATACGTTATGTACAGCGGGAAGGAAATACAACCGCCATGAATACTATTCACGAAGTATTCGGCATAAGCGGAAGAATCTGGCGGGGTATCGGGCCTATACCCAATAGCGGATATGAAGTAAAAGAAATATACAAAGATTACAATGCCAGAATAAAGTTCAGCCTGAACCTCCCGGTTGCGGAAGAAAACAAAGATTGCATAAGCGGGGATATCATGAAAGGGTTGAAAAAACCCAGAGAATGCCCCAATTTTGGTACCCGTTGCAAACCCGAACACCCTCTCGGAGCACCAATGGTAAGCAGCGAAGGAGCCTGTGCCGCATATTATCATTATTCAGCGGCGAAATAATATTTTTTAAACAAAATATAAAATAACAATATGCCCGTTAGTCGTTTTGGCGTAAGCCTCGAAGAAGAAACCCTGCAAGCGCTGGATAATTTTGTCAAAGAAAATAATTATCCCAATCGTTCCCAGGCCATCCGCAAACTCATCGAGAAAAACCTTGTGGAAAAAAAATGGAAAAGCAATAATATTGTTGCAGGAGCCATCATAATCCTCTTCGATCACCACAGAAACGATCTCACAGAAAAACTTAATTCCATACAGCACGATTATTATACCGTTATCCTTTCTTCACAACACTTTCATCTGGATCATCACAATTGCCTGGAAATTATTGCCCTCAAGGGCCCGGCCCGCAAGCTTTCCGAACTGGCCGATAAACTCATTGGTGTAAAAGGCGTAAAGCATGGCGACCTTGTGATGAGCCAGACAAACTAAAATAATTTATTAGGTGGCACGTTTTTTTTAAAAGTGTTACTATATTTGCGTCGGTCTTGCTGTTGCAAACGATCCGGCGTTGTTTTTTCCCGGGCTTAGAAACGAATTTTGGTACAGGCATGAGTTTTTCATGGCATCATCGTTGCGTCGCAATCCTTTCATCGGCATACCAATGGGCATCTAATATATTTTACTGCAGAAACTCTTTCTGCTGCACAGCAGATGCCATATATAATCATTGAGAAAAATTTATACAAATGAAAACAGCCTTTCTTTTTCTATTTGGTATGCTGGGTTGCATTCCCATACAAGCCCAACAAAATATAAAAGGCATTTATTGTATCAAT
>CAZKPH010000021.1:0-8295 GCA_964554605.1 uncultured Ferruginibacter sp. | reverse complement strand
CCCAAACCCGTGTTCCCATATCCGATCTTTCGGTGATATCCGCCGACAAGTCTTTCAGCACAGCTACAGACGAACAAGGCTTTATAAAAATTCCTCAAAAACTTTCCGCAAATACAAGCCTGGTAATAAGCGGCATTGGCTTCGAAACGCAAACCGTGGCGCTTCCTTCTCTCTCCGCTTCCAAACAAATAGCCTTTGTGTATATGCAGCCTAAGGTCAGCACATTGTCAGATGTAGTGGTAAAAACATCTTCCACAAAAGGTGTATTTAAAACAATCAGCGATCTGGATATTCATATCCGCCCCATAATTAATTCACAGGAAGTATTAAGGATCGTTCCCGGGTTATTCATTGGCCAGCATGCAGGCGGTGGAAAAGCCGAACAAATATTTTTACGCGGCTTCGATCTGGACCATGGCACCGATATCAATATAACAGTAGACGGAATGCCGGTAAATATGGTAAGCCATGCACATGGGCAAGGGTATGCCGATCTCCATTTTGTTATACCCGAACTTATCGAAAATGTGAATTTCAATAAAGGCCCCTATTTTTCCAATATTGGCAATCTCTGTACAGCCGGGTATGTAGAATTTCATACCAGGAATTACCTGGAAAATAATTTTGTAAAAACAGAAGGGGGCCAATTCAGTACATTTCGTACAATTGCAGGGCTGAACTTATTGAAGAATAAACATGGTATCCGTAATCAGAGCCTTTACGCAGCCGGAGAATTTTCCCACACACAAGGTTATTTCGATAACCCACAGGATTTTAACCGCTATAACGGAATACTGAAATACCATGGCAAAATCTTCCCGGGATCATTGCTTACCGCACAGGCCACAGCCTTTAGCAGTAAATGGAATGCCAGCGGGCAAATTCCTGACAGGGCGGTAGCAGACGGGATAATCGGTTTTTTTGGCGCCATCGATAATCACGAAGGGGGGAAAACCAGCCGGTACAATGCTGCTGCTGAAATTACCACAACCTTAAATAATGATGCAGTTTTGAAAAATCAGTTTTTCCTAAGTAAATATGATTTTGAACTTTACTCCAATTTTACCTTCTTTAAAGAAGACCCGGTAAATGGAGACCAGATACGCCAGAAAGAAAGCAGGGTGATTTTGGGATATAACAGTTCTTATACAAAAACACACCAACTGTTCGGGCAGAAAGCACAAATTACAGCCGGTCTCCAAATACGGTATGATAATATAACTGGCCTGGAATTATCCCGTACAAAAGACAGGGTTTATGTAACCGATCCAATTAAGTTTGGCAATGTCAATGAATTAAACTCGGGCGTATATGTATCCGAAAAATTCATATTTAACAACAACTTGGATGTTTCACTCGGGGCAAGAGTAGATTATTTTTCTAATGTATATAAAGACAGGCTTCAGCAAGGGTTGCCAGTATATTCAGCAAATGCAGCAACTCTCAGCCCCAAGTTTGATATCAATTACCGTATTACCGATAAAGTACAACTATATTGGTATAGCGGAAAGGGATTTCATAGTAATGATACAAGAGTAGCCGTTGTGCAGAATGGAAAAGATGTGGTTACTCCCGCCTGGGGTACTGATCTAGGCGGCGTATTTAAGATCGGGGAAAAAGCCTTGCTGCAAACGGCAGTTTGGTATTTGTGGATGAAACAGGAATTTGTATATGTCGGCGATGAAGGAGTAGTGGAACCCGGCGGAAAAACACAACGTTTGGGGTGTGACCTTTCGCTGCGGTATGAAATACTTAAAAACCTGTATATGGACGCCGACCTGAGCCTGGCTAATCCCAGGGCGCTTGGCGTGCCATCCAACGAAAGTTACCTGCCACTGGCACCGCGTTTTACAAGTACAGGGGGCATTGCTTATCGCAAAGCCACCGGATGGAACGGGAGCCTTCGTTATCGGTTTATGGACAAACGCCCGGCTAATGAAGATTTTTCCGTAACGGCTCAGGGGTATTTTGTAACAGATGCTGCCATAAACTATACCCGCAAAAAATGGGAAACCGGGTTCTCCATCCAAAATATCTTTGATGTAAGATGGAAAGAAACCCAATTTGATACGGAAAGCAGGCTGAAAAATGAGTCAGAACCCGTTTCAGAGATTCATTTTACCGCAGGTACCCCATTTTTTGCCAGATTAAGTTTAACAGTTTTCTTTTAACACGAACACAATTTTGTATTTATTACATTGCTTAATTTCGTCTTTATTATACTTATATTATGAGTAATCCGATAAAGATGCAATTGCAGTGCCCGATGCCGAAATTTGATTTTGATGTAATTACCATGGCGCATGGTAGCGGAGGGCTTCTTACACATCGTTTATTACAGAGCGGGGTTTTTGATATTCTGAAAAACGACTGGCTTGACCAACAGCACGACGGGGCGGTATTGGATGTTAATGGCAAGATTGCTTTTAGCACAGACAGTTATGTTATATCTCCCGTTTTTTTCCCTGGTGGCAACATCGGGGAATTGGCTGTTAATGGAACCGTAAATGACCTGGCTATGTGTGGTGCAGCAGCAAAATATATTTCCCTAGGTTTTATCATAGAGGAGGGGTTTAGTATAGAAGAATTCTGGAATATACTGGTAAGTATAAAAGAGGCTGCAACAGCATCCGGGGTGTCCATCGTAACGGGAGATACAAAAGTGGTTGAAAAAGGAAAGGGGGATAAAATATTTATCAATACATCCGGTATTGGTATATTAAATCCTAAAGCAGCAATACATCATAATAGAATCGTACCAGGAGACAAGATAATAATAAGTGGCAACCTGGCCCAGCACGGCATTGCAATCATGAGCAAACGCCAGGGGCTTGAATTTGAAACAGATATCGTTTCCGATACTACTAATCTTAATCATATTGCCATGCGGCTAATAGATAAATTTGGCGATGCTGTCAAATTTATGAGGGACCCTACACGTGGAGGGCTTGCTTCTGTATTGAACGAAATAGCCGGGCAAACACGATATGGGTATCTTCTTGAACAAAAAAATATACCTATTGAGGCACAGGTAGATGCAGCCTGCGAAATGTTGGGGCTGGATCCGTTGTATGTAGCTAATGAAGGGCTTTTTGTTGCTATTGTGAGTGGTGCTATTGCAGACCAGGTTATCCGGTTGCTGAAAACAGATGTAGCTACAACTAATGCCTGCATTATCGGTGATGTTGTGTCCGACCACCCCGGAAAAGTTGTTTTAAACAGTTCTATAGGAGGAAAACGAATAGTTAATTACCTTACCGGAGAGCAATTGCCGAGAATATGTTAGTTTCTTAATAATGGATGCCTTTAAATATATTATTGTCCTGCTTTGTTTTTTGATAACAACCGCCTGCCACACCGAAAATCAAAATGTACTTGCCAAAAAACAAATGAGCACAGAAAAACAGGTTATCGATACTTTTACCCCTGTTATTCATGTACTGGTGGCGCTCTGCGATAATAAATACCAGGGTATTGTTCCTGTTCCAGCCCGAATTGGCAATGGGCAGGATCCCGGGTCTAATCTTTATTGGGGCTGTGGTTTTGGAGTGAAAACTTATTTTAAAAATAGTAAAGAATGGCAGCTTGTTTATTCCCGTAAGATAGACTCCGTCAAACTCGAACGATGTGTTTTTTACAATGGCAAAACAGGGTTCTATCTTGTGGCAGATGCTTATAACGGAAAATACATTCGAAACTGTATTATGGATTTTTTTAGAAGTTGTGCGGGCAGAATTAAGGACACTGTTGGCATAAAAGGAAAAACAGTTGGCATTAATGGGAATGCAGGGTTAATAGCATATATCGGCCACGATGGGTTGATGGATTTTAAAATATCAGGAGATTTTACGAGCATTGATGGAAAAGAAAGAAATGCAATAATACTTGCCTGCATTAGCAAACATTATTTTGCATCCTGCCTTTTGCCAACCAAAGCAAAGCCCGTTTTGTGGTCTACAGGATTAATGAGTCCGGAAGCCTATACTTTACATGATGCCTTAAATGAATACATGAACAGAAAAGATGCTGAAGAAATAAGGGCGTCTGCAGCCAGGGCATACGCACTGCATCAGCATTGCGGAGAAAAAGCAGCCAAAAAACTTCTTGTCACCGGCTATTGATATTTTCAGGTTATTTGGTTTTTAAAAGGGATTCAAATACTTTTTTATTGACAACCACCGGGTATTTTTTCTTTAATTCTTCTACCCAATTTGTTTCAAGGAAATTTTGATAATCATTAATTACAAGGCCCCTGGCATCCTCAAAGTTCCTTTGCTGGTTGGCAGGATAGATCTTAACAATTTTAAAGAAAGACGCCGTATTGTCGTTACTATTTACTGTAACTTCAGAAATGTATCCTTCAAAAAGATTCACATTTTCCGGAACCTGTAGTTGGGATATCTCATATCGTCCGCTATCGGCCTGTATTCTTGCTTCACTTTGCTGGGCTATAGAAGCCCAGGGTTTTCCTTCTTTCAGGTTTTTAACGGCATCTTCGGCAACACGCTGGCTGCTGCAATTGAAAATAACAGCTTCGGCGCTGGGCCCCCACAGATAATTGCTTTTATTTTTATTATAGTGGGAAATCAATCCTGTAGAATCATTTGCTGCTTTATTCCATACATTTCTCTCCATGATTTCAAACAGCATATTCCCTTCTTTGAATTCCAGTACCTGGTATTTAAAATCACTATTATACTCTTCAAGGTTTCTTTTATAAAAATCCATTACGGAGTTGCTGGTGAATTTTTCCAATAGTTCTTTGTTGCCAGGTATCCTGTCTCCAAATTGTTGTTTGTTGCTTTTTACAAAATTAAGCCAGTCTATTCCGTGTGTATTCTCGTTTTTTACAGAGAAAACCACGGCTTCGTTTATTGGCGTCTCAATAGGCTTGTCTTCTGCAGTCACACCATCTGCATACAAAAATAAAAGGCTGTCGCTTACTGCTGCATTTCTTTTAAAATTGATTTTTTTTATGGCATCTTGTATAAAGCGTTGCTTAGGTATATTGATCCTGTTATCGTTTAACACGGCCTGATGTAATTCATAAAGGTTTGTTTCATTCATTTTATCCGATACTACCGGGGTTTGTTTCAGCCGTTTTACAATATGGTATCCATCCCCCGTAAATACCGGAGAAGAAATATCCCCGTCTTTTTTCAGGGAAAAAATACTATCTTCAAACCCTGGGGTAAACTTGCCTACACCAAACTCTGGCATTTCGCCTCCTTTCATATATGTAAAGCGATCATCGCTGAATTTTTTTGCCATTTCGGCAAAATCAGCCCCGGAAAGAATTTGTTTATAAATAGAATCTGCTTTTCTTTCGATGCCTGATTTTTGTTCTATCGTTGCATGCGGCGGAACGGAGAAAAATATTTGAGCGATATACCATTTGCCAAAAGCCTTTCTCTCATTTGTTTTAATAAAAATATGCCAGGCATTTTTACTTCTTACCGGCTTGCTGAATTCGCCTTTTTGAAGTTTATAGACAATATTTTCATAATCATACGGCAAAGAAAAAACAGTAACGAATCCAAGATCGGCTGATTTCATCATCATTTTGTATTGTGCACTTAATTCGTTAGCAATATCATTATAGTCTTTACCTCCTTTTTTCAACATATTCCAGGCTTCATAAATCTGCTTATATGCTGTGGAAGTATCCGCCGGACTCATTTTTGGGTTTAAAGGCACGTAAATATGAGTAATGCGAATATCTTTCTGGCTTCTTTCATACGCTTCCTGTACCAGAAGGCCTACTCCTTTCTCATCGTTAAGATAGCTATCTAAGATCTGGCTACGAAAATTCTGGACATCATAACGTAGTTGCTCCAGCGTATCGAGATGCATATCTCGTGCGGCCTGCACTTTTAATTTGAACTTGCTGTACAGATCCAGGTACTCTTTCAGTGAGGCGTCATTATCATTTCCTGCAGGTTTGTTTTTATTAAAAGCTTTCAGGAATTCTTCTTTGGAAACGGCATTTCCGCCGTATGTAAAAACTACTTGCGAAAAGAGAGAAAATGAAACAAGCAGAAGAAAAAAGGAAATACTGATTTTTTTCATAGCAGGGCTAATTATTTTTTTGAGATATTTTTACTTTGAGCAAATCGCTAATCTGTTCCCATGTAAGTTTTTTCCCGATTATACGTTTGTCTTTGTCCAGTAAATATAGTGTAGGAGTTACAGTTATATCATATAGCTGATGAAACCTAGCCCGCTTTTCCTCTTCTTCTTTAGCCTTCATTTCCTTTGTTTGATAGGCATTCATCCATTCGGAAAGATGATGGTCGCCGATGAATTTTATCCATTGGGATTTCATATCGTCTTTATCTTCAGCGGATAGCATACCGAATATTTTTACATTATGTTTTTTCCAGTCGGCATTATACACTGAATCAAGCCGGGGTACTTCTTCTTTGCAATGGCCGCAGGTTGGGTCCCAAAAGCAAACTACAGTATAATCAGCATTTACATCATAAAGCGATATGGGCTTATCCGCGGTATCCAGCATTTCCAGGTTCGCAGCTTTTTCTCCAATAAGATTTGCCATTACCATATAAGCTCTGCGGCTAATACTCTGTTGTTGTTTTTCATTAAGCCAATTACTGGCGCCTTTGCTGTGGTATTTTTCAAAGAGGTGAACAAAAACAGCATCTAACCCCATATATTTCGGGTTGTAATATTCGTCTGTAAGCCAGTTGAGCAACAGCTTATACATTTCAGGGCTTGTTCTTGCCAATAATAACTGGTAATCCGCTTCTTTAATAATGGTATCGGGAGCTTGTACAAGCACATCCCTGTAATATCTTTCCAACTTAGGCAGAAAAAAGGGGGTACGTATAATTCTGTCATCCATGAATGTAACACCATCCCAATAATGAGTTTTATAGTAATAATAATTCTTTAGTGAGTCTTCTCTTGTAAGAGGGTGTTCCATCAATACCTTAGGCTCTTTCATGGCATTCAGCAATGCCGCCATCATGGAATTTGGAAATTTTTTGATAATACTTTCCCTATATTCTCCTAATTCTTTGTTGAACTGGTTGAAATATTTTTCATGCAAGGCCGAATCCTCCTTAGTTTTAGCTTTAGCATAGGCAATTTTTTCTTTTTCAAGTAAAGTACCTTTTTTGGCAATGAATTTTTGGTACTGGACAAACAATTCATTTTCTTTGGAACCTGTTACAATCGTTTTATTAAGCAAATCCGACGTATCCGATTTGACGGAAATAACCTGCTCTTTATCTATGAAAAAATCCACCGATTTATTTTTTCCGGGGAAAACGATTGAATAAATACCCCCCGGTAATTTCCTTTTTCCCGTAAACACAGCAAATCCTTTATAGTTAACAACTGCTGAATCTTCTACATTCAGGCTTTTGCCCCAGTGGTATGTCAGATAAGCGATGCCACTTTTATAATCAGGCGTCTGGAAAGTAACTTTAAAAGATTGTCCGGCTACTCCGATGATTCCAAGAAATATACCAAGAGAAAGAAACAAAATTTTTTTCATATCGTAATTTGTGTGCTTTGTATATGGTTAGCAAAAGTATTCAAAATGTACCTTTAATGTATATTTTAACAAAATTGCCTATCCTAAAATTACAATTCATTAACAATAATTTTTAGACCATATATAAGTTACTTTTGCTCTTGTGAAAAAGAAAAAATTTATACTGGAAAACATTACTGTCACTGATTATACAGCCGAAGGCAAAGCCTTATCCCGCCAGGAAGGGAAAGTGATTTTTATCGAAGGGGCAGTTCCCGGCGATGAAGTGGATGTTTTTATAACAAAGAACAAAAAAGACTGGGCCGAAGGCAGGGCTATTAATATCAGGAAATTTTCAGATCAAAGGACAGAACCCTTTTGCCGGCATTTTGGTACTTGCGGTGGCTGTAAATGGCAGATGTTGCCTTACGAAAAACAACTGTTTTACAAACAGCAGGAGGTAGAACAAAATTTACGCCGTATTGGGAAGATATCTGCTCCCATGGTTCTTCCGATAGTGGGTTGTCAATCATCAGTTGCTTATCGGAATAAGCTTGAGTTTACTTTCAGCAACAAAAGGTATCTTTCGACTGAAGAAATAGCCCGGCAAGAGACGGTTAACAACGAAGACGCTTTGGGATTTCATGTGCCGAAAATATTTGATAAGATTATTGACATAGAAGAGTGTTTCCTGATGGACGAGGTAAATAATCTTATTCGTAATTCTATAAGGGGGTTTGTAAAAGAGAATAGGTATTCATTTTATGATATCCGCCAGCATACGGGCTGGCTACGTA
>CAZKPH010000020.1:0-16511 GCA_964554605.1 uncultured Ferruginibacter sp. | reverse complement strand
AGTTTCATAATTTGTTCGGCAGTATTTTCCGGTTGCACAATCCCAGTCATGGGAACCATTCCAAGATTTAAATATAAGAAGCCCTTTCCCCGTGCATATTCTATCAACGTTACGATAAGAGCATCCATAGAGGCAGCGGGGGCATCATTTGTTTTGCGAATCAGGTCGTAAGTACATTCGTCTTCGGCATAATCAGGTATTATATTCAGGAATGCTCTAATTATACCATCACTATCTTTCACCGTAATAATATCCTGTTGCCTGAGTTCACTCTCTTCAAACATACCTTGTGAAAATATCAATTCCTCTCTTCCGAAACTTTCCAGCCATTCGTCTGATATCATTTTTAATCGGGCAAGAAAAGAATCATCATGCGGAGACGAATGAACACAAACCGTATACCCTTTTTTTGACAAACTGTTCAGCCCATTCCGGATTGATTTTTTATCCTTGCCTGATAAACTGAATTTATTTATTTCCAGGATAGCTTCCTGCCCAATCATCATTTTCTTTTTCCTGAGTTGATTAAAATAAGGCATATTATTTTCATCTACCCGGTAGAATGCCGTTTTCAAGCCCATCTTACGGCAATGCTTATCAAATTCTATCAGCACTTCCGGTTTATTCTCTTCTGCACACACCGGCACTTCAAGTACAATAGCAAACCCTCCTGCAATACGGTAAGCGATGAATGCATCATGGGTATCGGAAAAAAAATAAAGTTTATCTCTATAAGTTTTGAAATAGTCCGAGGAGGAATTTCCATATTGTTCCAATAGAAATTTTGCCCGCTCCTTATGCGATTCGGTTGATGTATGTATAACCAGATATGGTTTAATAACTGTAAAAAGTAAAAATCCCCAGGTAATAAAACCCAATACTCTTATTGCCCCGATAAATTCATGACCAAACCTCGTGGCGGGATGCAATGTTGTGTCTTCAACAAGCAAAAAACTATTAAAAGTATGTATCAGTGACTCTTTCCAGGTAAAATCAACTCCAAAATGTTTTTGGTCTATAAAATAAAAACTTACAAATCCGAATAATGATACGGCAATAAAACTAACAGCCGCCGTGATCAATCCTGTCTTCATCCATTTGGTGCTACTCCTCACCCTATAATGAGATGCAGTGGAAATAAGTGTAATCAGTACTAATGCAGCTATAAGCGCTTCTTCATAGTCAAGGGCTTTTGTCAGATGCCCTACCAACGACAACGAAGACAATATCAATGCCAATATCCAGGCGTTTCGCAATCCGTTAAAAAGAAATGCAGACGTTACAAGTAATGATAAGCCCACAAACATAACCATCAAGTGGGATGCATGTATTGTTGACAGTGGTATATATTCTTCAAGTAGATGAACCCGGTGGTGGATAGGAGACGTTACCACTGATATAATATTAATAACCCCGAGTAAAAAAGTAAGGAGCGCAGGTGCCAGGCGAAAGAAGAGCCTGCGGCCTTTCCACGCATACGAAAACAAACCAAATAACAACGGTAACCAGAACTCAAATACACGGTATAAAATTGTTACAGACAACGCCTGAGTAGCAGTATACCCGTATTGTTGTAAGACAAACACAATCGAAAGTTCTACAGCGCCCAACCCTCTAAGAAAAGGGGAAACTATCATTAATAGCACGGCTATTATATAAGCAATAGCCGATGCACCAAAAGAGCATGGTAATCCGAGGGCAAGCATTGCTATATAAATATGCAGCATCCCCGACAACTCCACACCCAGAGAATATAAAACAGACCCTATAAATTGCCGTGTACTGATATTTGCTGAAAATAATTTATCTAACAGAGGTACGAGCGAAGAAAAATACCTGTTAAAAATTTGGAAAAACCATCCTTTTTGCTTCAATGACCTTGCCAACAATAACAACAACAATATGGAAGCCATTAATACAAGCCATCCAATAAATGCATTGGCAAAATGCCCTTTGCCAAATATCAGGAAAAAAATAACGGGCAACCCTGCCAGAAAAACCGTAAATAACCCTACAAAACCAAATAAAGCGCTTGCCTGGTGAATTTGCGTTTTTGTAAATCCTGTAGTTCTTAACTGAGAAGGTGAATATGCCAAAGAGCTTACACCGCCTGCCGGAAGAAAAACACTTATTAAATTTCTCTTTAGGAAAAGAATTAAAGACCGTTGCCACGAAAGATTGAGGTTAATAGAGGCAAAGCATTTTCGATAAATACCGGCCTGCAACATAAAGTATATGCCTGTCAAAATAAATCCGGCAGACAACCAATAAGGATCAGATCGCTCCAGATGAGGAACTATAGCATTCAATTCTTTCCTCTCACTACGAAAAAAGAAAACTGCAAACAACAGCATTAAAACAGCTAAAATTTCTCTCCAGTAAATTTTGGTTGAAAGCGATCTGACTTTCTCCGTAAAAGCAACAATTCGGATATTCACTTATTATTGAATTTGAAAATATTAACCGTAAATAACAAAGAAAGTAGTACTTTATGAGCAGAAACCAATTGTTTAACAATTGTTAAACAATTGGTTTCTATGTACCTATTATACAGAACCAAGTAACCTTGCCTCTTCTTCCTTCAATGCCAAATAATATTCTTTTGCTTTGAACGGATCCTGATTTTCGGTGGCAGATTCTAATTCTTTCAATACGGTACTGAATGCATCAGCATGAATATTCAGTGACATTCCTTTAAGATTATGTGAAACAGACTTAATTACATTCCAACCAGCATTCAATGCCAATTTTATCTGTCGGTTTTCCCGGGTACAATTTTCAATAATAATGTGCATATCTCGTTATACAACATTTCATCGCCATTAATGCTTTCCAGTAATTTATCCTTGACAAATACATTTTCCCTTCATTCCCCGTTTTGACCGAAGCCCCTCCTCCCTGGTTTTCAGCTATTTTTTGCCAAAGCATATTTAAAAATCACTCTCACTATATTATCTATATCAACAGGCTTGGGTAAAATATCATTTAATTTTTTTTGCGAAAAAATGATCAAATATGAAAAGGAGCCCAGAAAAAAATTGTCTTTATGACCATATAGCTTCATTAAGGATACACGATTTTGTATTCAGGACAGCCAAAAATTTTACGCCATTTTTCTTCGCCATCCATGATAACAATAACCTGCAAAAACAGTTTATTTCACGGACAATTTACCTGACAAATCTTTTATAAAGTATGACATAAATCAGCAATCTATTGCGGTAATCAGGCATTGTACAATTGAAAGGGCTGATAATCAAAACAAAATATCTTCTATGAAATTAAATAATTCCGAACAACAATTTTTTAATATATTGGTAAAGCAAAACAAGACTGCTATTCTTAAGCTTTATGCTTACATGCCTACATTATAGTATTTCAACCTTACCAAATATTCATAAAATGAAAAGTTTTATTGCCCTGCTGGCAATCCTACTTGCCGGCGCTGACCTTTTTTCACAAAGTGTTGCAATCAATGACAATAACAGTACGGCGGCCTCCTGTGCCATGCTCGATATTAATACTTATGGTACAGCCAAAAAAGGCCTTTTGATACCAAGGCTGGCAACAAGTGAAAGAAATTCTATAACAAGCCCTGTTAATGGCTTGCTTGTATATGACCTTACACTTAATAGTTTCATGGTGTTCTCTAATGGAAACTGGGTACAAGTTATACAAAGCAACAATAACACCTGGACAAACAACGGCACATATACGTATAATACCTATTCTCAACCTGTATGTGTAACCAACAGTTCTCTTTCATCAGAAGCAATGCTAAATGTAATAAAGTCCACTGATGCTTCAAATGGCATTGAACCCTTATTGACTTTAACCCGAGGTTCCAATGTTACTCCAACTAATGGTATTGGTAACGCCATAATATTTCGAAACCAGGTAAACAACGGTTCCGTATCATTGGCTTCCCGAATCTCGGCAATCACAGAAGACGCTACAGTTGCAAGCAATAAACATGCTTTGCAAATTGACGCATACAGCCAGGGATTTGCTTATCCGCAATTTTACCTCAACAAAGACGGCGTAAGCATTGGCAGCAATGCTTTACCACAAAGCAAACTTCATGTATTTGCCGATGGAAGTTTGCTCGGAGGGATCAGGGTTTCTGCAAAAAACACTCAAACCGTTGCCGCAGCAATAATGCTGGAAGGAGCCACAAACAGTTGGGTTATTGAAGCTACAAACAATGGTTCAGGAACTGGCTCCAATAAGATGGTCTTTAGGAATTATACTGATGCACTTAACTGCATGGTTATCGATTCTTCCGGCAATATAGGTATTGGTACAGATGTACCGGGGGCCGGCAACAAATTAAATGTAAATGGCAACATTAATTTTACCGGTACCCTTAAAGCCAACGGAAATTCAGGAACTTCCGGCGATGTACTGGTATCAAACGGAACATCCACTCCGCAATGGAAAACGGTTATGTATGGGTGTAGGGAAACACTCACAAATCTATTGACGCTCGCTACCGGGGTTTCTACCCAACTTGCCGGGTTCACTGAACAATATGACGACGGAGGCGGATTTAATCCTGCTACCGGAGAATACACGATCCCTGCCGATGGCGTATATTCCTTTACATGTAATGTGTATTTTGCAGCCTCCCCGGCTACTACTAATGCACCTGTAACCATAAGGTTCCTTAAGAATGGGAATGTGTTTATTGGAGACCAATTGAGCGGGTATCTCACTTCCACCGTCACCTATACTTCTTCCTTCAATTTTACAATAGTGAATAAATTTGCAGCAGGCGATATTATAACATTAACCGTTTTACAGGAGTCTGGAGCCAGCCATGGAATAATCGGCGGAACAAGCACGAGCGCAAGCAACCTTACAATTTTTAAAGTATACTAACTCTTCTTTTTATAAAATAAAACTTACAATATTCTTTACTAATTCCTCGTCAATTGGCAAAGAAGGGTTGTTATAACTTTTTATATTCTCCGTTTTATCTCCGGGTACTTTTTTTAGAATATGGTTCATTCCCGGGATCAAAACCAGTTTTCCCGAAGGGCTAGCGGCTTTTAACCTGTTAGCGTCTTCAACGGATACCTGTATATCATTTGTACCTTGCAGGATCAATACGGGAATATTCAAATGACTTATTATTTCGGAAGGGTCTTTTTTGAACCAGGATATCAGATAAGGCTGCACTTCCGGCCTGAAAAGAGAATATAAATATCTGGGAACACTGTCGGTAACGACACCCTTGCTAAGGCTATCCAATATAGAAAAAGCAATATCCTTAATAAATTCCGGTTGTGAACTTAATTGTTCCTTAAGCGTTTTATCAGCAGTCTGCCCGACACCGGCTATAGATATAAATTTATTTACATCATTAGCACTGGACAACATTCCAATTAAAGAACCTTCGCTATGGCCGATGATTATTATATCTGTAAAACGCCTGTCCTTCTTCATAAGAGCAACCCAATCTTTTGCATCAGCAACATAATCCTCAAACCGGATATCTTTTTCATTAGCTATGGCTTCCTTGCTTTCTCCAATTCCTCTCTTGTCATAACGAAGCGAGGCAATATTATTACTGGCTAAAGCATAAGCCAACTGTTTATAAGCATCCGTTTTCATTGCAGGATTATTGCAATTCCTGTCAGTCGGCCCTGACCCTGCTATGATAATTGCCAGAGGCGCCTTTGCCAAAACAACAGGAGTGGTTAATGTGCCATATAAATTACCGGTAGCTGTATGCAAAACAACAGAAGCCTCCTGGTATGTAGTATCTGCCCCACTTTGAGAAAAGGAAATAAAGAAGGCAAAACACAGGATTACTGAAATAATAAGTTTTTTAAGCATTGAATTTCAATTGTGTCCGGCAAAGGTAACAAACATCCTATTTTATTATTTACTATTATTTATGCCAGATGAACTAATGCGGCTTAATGCAGATTCGCTTTGTATAAAGATAAAGAGCCTGCATTCTATAAAATAAGCCGGCTAATTATATTGATTAATTTTCGTATTATGTTACCTGCAATACACTTATCCTGGAAAGTTGGTATATTTTGCTCACGGGAGAATCCTGATAATATAGGGCAATCCGCTGCATACCTTATTTTACATAGATTATCATAGCAATTTAATTTTGAAGAGGTTAGGCAAAACGTAAGCCATTCCACAACAGCATTACAACAAAAAGTAATGATTTGCGTCATTTAACTCAGTGACCTATGTCCTTTAACATCCGGAAGCCAAATAGTACATTTCACTGTGGATTAGTGTGCCAGAAATTTTCTGTATTGTATAAGGTATACAGATTCATAAACAAAATATTTGTAGCCTTAAAAAATATCAGGACAAAGAAGTTAGTAAACGCATCAATATCTATTATATGCTAACTGTATCTACATCCGGGAATCTTGTTATTGTACTATTAACAACAGTTTCTTCCATCTCCATCACAGCAAAAGGCCAATCTGCCCTAGGCCAGTTGGAATCATGGGCCGGTACCAGCATCAATTCTGTATATGTGCCAACACCATCATCGCCTTCCGGCAATGGGGGTACTTATAAAAATCCTTTTGTGAAAACTTATGAACAAAAGGCCTCCGAAGCAGCGGATCATTATCAAAAAGCATTAAAAGCATTTAGCAGCCGGGACTGGAACGATGCTGTCCGCCTATTGCGAAGAGCAGTCAGAAAAGACCCTTACAACCAGATATATAAAGATAAACTACGCGAAGCAGAAGCTGCATTGGCAAAGGAAAGACAGGAAAATAAGGAATACCAGGAAAGGTTAAAAGAGGAAGAAGAAGCTCGGAGAAGATCGGAAGAATTGAGAAAAAAGCAAGAAGAATTAAGGCTTGAGCAGGAACGTAGAGAGCAGGAGGCTATTAAAGCAAAAATTGAAGAAGCGAGAGAAAAGATATCGGATTATAAAAAAGATATTAAGTATGCGCAAGGATTTCTTAAAAACTATTCGAAAGCACTTGCAGGCAATAGCGCCGACCTGGATCAATGGGGAAAAGAAGTAGATAATGCATATAAAAAAGTATTGGAAGACAGTAAGGGCTACCTGGCCAGCATGTTTATCAAATATAATCTGCTGCAAGGAATTTTGAAACGCAGTTATGTAGAATCTCTTTACAAGAAAACCGGAAATCTTTGTAATTCTTCTAATCCTGAAATACAGAAATGGTTTGCAAAAGAACTAAAAAATATAGACATCCGAATTGACGAGATCCAGGACGTAGCAGACCGTGTATCACTCGGTGCTGACCTGGCGGAACTCCTGGCCGGAGATAAGGAACAGGCCGGAAGAAACCTTAAGATATTGATGTTTTTAAACGGGTTACTTGAAACATCCCATATCTCCTCTTATGATAACCTTATAAAAGAAGTAGAAAAACCTTTTGGCGAAACGAATATGCCCGGCGAATATTTTGAACAAGCCAAAATGATTGGCGAAACATATTCTAACCTGGGAGCAATTTGTTTCGGGTGGTACCATATCCGTAAGCTAAATGCAGCTAATACAGAAATGGCGCAAAATGTGGCACTATACTCTGCCGGAATGGAACAGAGAATGAAAGAGGTAGACTGTCTGGAAAAATGTATTAAAAAATATACAGGCAACTGTGTTGAGAATTGTACAGGAAAAACAAAATGGAGTACACCGCCTCCCCCATTACTTTTTAATCATAGAAATTGGTAATAAATGAATAGTATTTTTAAAACAATTGCATATATCGGTTGCCTCATACTTCCTTTTGTGTCAACCTCTCAGTCGTTAGCTGACAGGCTGAAATTTGAAGTGAATTTGTTTATGATCAATAAATCGCCGGTAAAAGAAAAAAATAGTGACGAAAATTATATTGTACCCATTGAAAAAAACGGAAAGTATGGGTTTGTAAATATCCGTTCGGGAGAAGAGATCATTAATTATCTATATGACTCGGCCAATTATTTTTTTGAAGGGCTGGCATCTGTAAAACAAAATAGTAAATGGGGCTGCATAAACTTGTATGGAAAAATGATAATACCATGCCGATACGATTCAATGGGGTTTTTCGAGAATGGCATATGCCTGGTATTAAAAGACAAAATGCAGGGATATATTAATAAAACAGGCAGGGAAGTCATTCCATGCGAATTTGACGAAATATCCCGTGCTACCAATGATTTGTTTTGGGTAAAAAAGAACGATAAATACGGGCTCTACAACGCAAACGGCGAAATGGTTACCCCGCCCCGGTTTGACAATATTGACAATTTTAGCGAAGACAGGGCATGGGTTTCTATCGATAATAAATATGGGTTTATTAATACAGAAGGTATTATGCTTATACCACCCACATACGATTATGGATCGGCCTTTCATGAAGGAATGGCAATGATTAGTGAATATGACAGATACGGATTCGTGAATAAGCAGGGAGACAAGGTGGTATATTCTTTATATGAGTCTGCACTTGATTTTAGTGAAGGGTTGGCGGCTGTTAAATCATCAACAATAGGTTGGGTCTATATCAACAACAAGGAAAATTGGGTACTTACGAATAATGGTAAAGGATATAAACAGGCCAACTCTTTTGTAAACGGATTTGCTAAAGTTATGATGGATTATTATGGCGAATTGAAGGCCGGACTGATTGATAAGACAGGGAAACTGGTGATTCCCTGCGAATATGATGCTATTGGCGATATAAGCGATAGCATGATAGCAGTTAAGATGTCCGACAAATGGGGTTATTTCAATAGTAAAGGAGAAGCCGTTATTTCCTGCCGCTTCGAAGATGCATACAATTTTGCAGATGGCCTCGCAATGGTAAAGAACGGGGATTTTTATTATATCAACAAAAAAGGAGAATATGTAAAACCCGTGAAGAAAACATCTGGCTACGAAGAAGATGCCAACAATAATATTTTTGAAAAGCAAAATTTTTCGATCGACTATATCAATAACCGTGGAGAAAGAGTTATTAAAGGGAAACCCGGGGTAATTTCCAGTCTCTTTTTTAATAATATGGCCCCAATAATGATTAATAAAAAATGGGGGTTCATGAGCAGAAACGGTTCAATAGATATACCCTGTAAATATGATAGTGCAGGCATTTTCAGCGAAGGGCTTGCCACTGTCAGGCTCAATAATAAATGGGGCTATATTTATCAGGATGATGATACTCTTACTTCCTGCCGGTTCGACTACGCCTATAATTTCAGCAGAGGCATCGCCATCGTAAAAATGAATGATAAATATGGCTATTTAACAAAAACAGGAGACATGCTAATCCCTTGCATATATGACCGGGCATATACCTTTAAAGACAGCCTGGCCCTGGTAAAGATTGGCACTCAGTTCGGCTTTATAAATAAAAAGGGTGAGCAGGTAATTCCCCCGGTTTATGATGACGCTTTTGATTTTAATGAAGGATTGGCTGCCGTTCAAAAAGAAGGAGTTTGGGGCTACATCAACAAACAAGGAAATATAGTTGTCCCTCTCAGATATGAGGAGGCATACCCATTTAGTGAAGGGCTGGCATTGATACAAAAAAACGGGAAATACGGCTTTATTGACATTTTCGGCAATTTAGCCATCCCAACACAATACACTTCAGCAATTTCCTTTGACAAGGGAATTGCTATTGTTAAAGATACCGATGGTGATATGCTGGCTATTGACTCTAAAGGGAATGAACTATTTTCGGCTAACTTCTTAAGTGTATTTACGGGAGATATCGCAATGGTAGAAAATGAAGATCACAAAAAGGGTTTTATCAACAGGCAGGGCAAAATGGCAATTCCATTCCAATACGATGACGCAAGGCCTTTCAATGAAGGATATGCAGCGGTATGTATTAATAAAAAATGGGGGTTTATTAACTCCTTGGGCACATTGGTTATACCATTACAATTTGATGAAGCTCTTATGTTTAATGAAGGGCTGGCCGCTATTGCAAATATTTTAAGATAACCCTATTTGCCTTTGCACAGATGTAACCGTGTATTAGTATGATATATCATCTGATGAGTACCACCGCCCCCTGCTTCAGGATGCTATCCCCTTTGTAGGTAATGCCTTCCGCATACCATATAAATGTGCCGGAGTCCTGTGCGGCTCCTTTAACTGTACCATCCCAGCCCTTCCCTTCTTCTGTGGTATAAAAAACTAATTGCCCCCACCTGTTATACACGCTAAACCTGCTTAGTTTTTTCATTCCCAGCAGAATAGGTTTAAAAATATCATTCTTCCCATCTCCATTAGGAGTAAAAGCCGTGGGAACATAAAAACCCGGCAGTACTTTATACACCTTAATATTTATCGTGTCTGATGCTTCACAACCATATATGGATTGGGTTGTAAGAATATATTGTATATCATTATTAATACTAACAAGTGGGTTTGCTATAGTATCATTGCTTAATCCGTCAGATGGCTCCCATTTGAAAATATCGGAACCGGTAGCATTCAGTTGCAATACCTGCCCTATCACTACAGATGTATCTTTTGGCCCGGCATCAACTTTCAATGGCGGTATGACTTTTACAATAAATGTATCATATACTGGTTTCGGGCAACCTAATGTATCGTATACCGCCTCTATATATAAAGTACTATCCATTTCCGGCGACATTACTACAGGATCGGGGATATTGGTAGCCGATAATGCCGTGGGCGGTGACCAACTGTATATACTGCCGCCTACGGTATTTAACTGAACGTCTTTTTTATAGCAAACAGTTGTGTCAAACATAGTTTGTTTATGGGGATAAGGCACCGTCGATATAGTAATATAATCATCCGCCTGGCACTTTCCCAAATTAGCAATAACATGAAATGTTTCTGCAGGCAATAAAGTAGAAACAAATGGGTTTTTTGCATTGGTATTACTGATATACCCGCCCTGGCCTGACCAAAGATATTGCAGGGCTTCACTGTTTACATGGAACCGGATCGTATCCGGCCGGCATATCACCGTATCATTACCCGCATTAACAGTAACGTACATACGCACATCCACAAACACAGAATCTGTTTTTTTACAACCGTAGCTATTCGTAAGGGTTGCATAGTATGTTGTAGGCACATCAGGACTAACCTTAGGGTTAAAGATTGCCAGGCTGCTGATACTATATGCAGGTGTCCAGTTTATCATACCCGAACCGCTGGCAGCCAATTGAAGCGTATCGATGGAACAGATAAGCGTATCATTGGTAAGAGAAAGAAAAGGGTCTTCTCTTACCAATACCTGTACGGTATCCCGGGAATACTTTTTACAACCTGTATTGCTTACCGTTACCACATAATCAGTTGTTTGAGCAGGCGAAGCAACCGGGTTATAGATTGAACTGTTGTTTAGCCCTCCGGCAGGTGACCAGGAAAAAAAAGTGCCTCCTGATGCCTCTAATTGAGCAGCCGGTTTCCCTGTACATATATATGTGTCCGCACCGGCATCCGCTAACGGCATCGGATAAGTTTGAACAACCACAGAATCGGTAGCTGAACAACCTTGTGCTGTTATAACCGTTACATAATATTTCCCATTGCCCGGCGGCTGCAAATTATAAATAAAAGGCTGCTGCAATACCGAATGAAACCCATCCGGGCCTGTCCAATTATAAGAAGAAGCCGAAGCAACTGACATAAGTAATGTATCGCCATAACAAGTAGGATCATTACTCGTAATTGCTGCCTGCGGGTTAGCGTTTACAACAATAGTATCTACATTCGATACAATGCGGCAACTCGAAAGGGAAATATTCGTTCCCTGGGCAATACTCAATCGATATAAATATGTACCGGCAACAGATATACTAACATTGTATGAAGACAGGTTTGCCCCTGAAATATCTGCCCATGTCTGCCCGTTATCTTTACTTAATTGCCATTGGTATGTTTCATAACCCGAACTATTTGATACCGACGAAAGCAAAGTAAATGCCGTATTGATACCTTCACAAATATTTTTACCGTAACTCCCATCTGTAAAAGATGTTGTAACCAATGCACCACAAGGCCTGAAAGTTATATCATCAAGGGCTATATCATTGGCCGGCGCCCCGCCAAGGCTATTATTCCTCATCCTGATTACAACAGACGATACATCTGCAGGCATTGTAAAATAAAAGCCAAATTGTTTCCACGCAGGGCTACTTGCCAGGGGTATACTCCCGGTGGTATATGATTGTATGACCGTGCCATCTTCTTTTTCTATCTGGAAAGTAACATCCGGCGGATGCAGGTCGCTTGATCGCAATAAATTCATCAACCATGCAGCAAACTCATAGGTAGTACCGGGACACAATCCGGAAACCGTCTTTTTGTAAAAATAATCCGTAAGGCTATAACTGGCATTAACGATCATCATGTACCCACCGCTATTGCCGGTATGGTCAGTTGTAGACCACCATACCGATCCGGAACCGGCAGTAGAATTTTCAACAGTGTAGGACCCATCCGGAGGAAAATCCAGGCTGCTCCAAGTATAACTGGTAATATCCGAACCTAATTGTGCCCCATGCGTACTTGTCCCATTCCCAAAATCTATTTTCACAACCGGGTCGCCCAGGCTTCCCGTACATAATTGTGCATAACCTATTGAAATAAGGTTGGCTGCAACCAAAAGCAATTTTAAAGTACTCCCAAATCTTTTTGTATTATCGCCGCTACCAACTTTTCTAAATATTCTCATTCCTTCTTCTGTTTATCTTATGATCTTTTGCATTATACAAATGCTGTACAAATAATATACATACTTCATAATCCGTAGATAAACACCAGAATTTCGTCTACATTTTCTTTCAATAATGAATAAAACAAATATCTATACGATACCACATAACTGTGATATTGCCCATTTGCCGCAAAAACAAAAAGAAGGCATTCTTTTTGATGTATAAGTAAATGAATATCTAATTTTATAAAAATTACCAAAAACAAACTGTTTGACGTTCCAATGAAACATTCTCTTTCACGCATCTGCTTTGCCCTATCTGCCATTATTCTATTTTCTTTTGCGGGCAGCGCACTTTATGCAACAACTTATTATGCAACTCCGGATGGCAGCGGCACCGGCACCTTTGCTTCTCCCTGTAGCCTTTCCAGCGGGCTTAGTAAAATATCCGCTCCCGGGGATACTCTTTACCTCAGAGGAGGCATTTACTACCTGTCAGCTAAAGTATCCATAAATAAAACCGGATCGGCTTCTGCAAGAATAGCCATTATGGCCTATCCGGGAGAAAAGCCTGTCCTGGATTTCAGCGGAGAGCCCTACGGCAGTTCCTATCCTGGCGTATCATTAAGTGCGTCTTCCTCATATATTCATATAAAAGGTTTGGCTATCCGTTATGCCGGAGATAACGGGCTGATCAACAACGGCAGTTATCATATTATTGAAAACTGCGAATTTTATGGCAATTGCGATACCGGCCTGCAACATAAATCGGGTGGCAATAATTTAATCCTTAACTGCGATTCCCACGACAATTTTGATTATGAAAGCGGAGGTACAACAGCAGCTAATTTTGGAGGAAATGCAGATGGATTTGCAGACAAACAATATACAAATACCGACCCCAATACTTATATAAGCTGCCGCTCATGGAATAATTCGGATGACGGGTGGGATTTCTTCGAGAAGATCGGAAGTAGCGTATTGAAAAATTGTATCTGTTATAAAAACGGGCCATCCAGTTACAACATGGCCAATCATCCCCGCTATACTACAGATAAAACATGGTTCGATCAGTTTCCTTTGACTGTAACAAATGCTAATGGAGGCACCAATACTGTTTCCCTGGCTTCCTACACAAATTTTGGCAATGGCAACGGTTTTAAGCTCGGCGGGAATTATACAGTACATAATGTTACAGTCATCCGCTGCCTTTCGGTAGGCAATACAGTAAGAGGGTTCGACCAGAATAATAATTATGGCTCAATGACCTTATATAATAATTCGGCTTATCAGAATGGTTATAATTATGGGTTCTGGTCGTCCGGGGGAGGGACACTTGTTATTAAAAACAGTGTTTCGCTTAATTCAACAAACAGTAATACTTTTTCTAGTAAATATGTCACGGATGTAAATAACAGTTGGAATACTTCTGGCATAACCGTTAATAGCAGCGATTTTACAAGCCTTGATACATCACAGGTACTAAAACCAAGAAATGCAGACGGAAGTTATTCAACAACTTTCATGAATTTAGTATCCGGCAGCGATATGATAGATGCCGGCCTGTTTGTCGGGATTGAATATGCCGGCAATAATCCCGACATGGGCTATTACGAATATGGTACAATCGACAAATTCCCACCTGTTGTCTCAAGCCAGAATATCACGCAGACAATCGTTTTTGGCAACCCTGTTACTGCTATTACTTTTTCATGGTCTGGTGGTGCTACAGGATTAGATACTGCTAATATCCCTGCAGGCATTACAGCTACGTTTGATAATACGAATAAAACATTGACCCTTGAGGGTACGCCTGTAAAATTGGGCAACAACCAGTTTACCATTACAAGTATCGGAGGTGCCGGGTCCCCCGTTGTAATTACAGGGAATATTTATGTGGCACTGGCTTCCGCCAAAAGGATTGCCTTTTTTACAACAGTGCCAATTGCCGCAGCAGATTCCCTTATTTACAAGAAATTGGCTGCCAATCCTGATTTTCTTATTGTCCCGGTAGATGCCACTTCAAGTACTACAGATTATAGCAGTTATGATGCAGTAGTTATGAGCTCGGTTCCGGGGTCTACGGCCGCAGGTTTCCCAAGCCTCGAAACACTGGATAAACCAAAATTATTATTAAAGCCTTTCACTCTTAAGAGTTCCGTATGGAACTGGATAAACACCAATAGCGCTGTTAATACGGCACAAACCGGCATAACGGTAACGGTTAAATCCCATCCTGTTTTTACCGGACTGCCCTTCTCTGGTACAAACAGCGATGAGTTGCAGTTATTTTCAAGTGTTAGTACTAATGCTGTTACCGGCATTAGCAACTCTACCTGGATAGCCAGCCCATCTGTTACTGTACTCGGAAATGCAATCGGCTCTACAACAACTAACAGTATTGTGGAGTTCCCTGTCGGGACAAATATGAATGGGACAGTCACAACAAAACGATTTATCATGATCGGCCTCAGCGAATATTCAACAGCCTACCTGACTACAACGGCAACACAGTTAGTTGAAAATTCCGTCTATTATATCTTAGGATTAGATGTGCCCGGGACTGTGCCAATAAATTTTTACAGCGTGAATATCAGGGCAAATAACAATCTTGCCGAATTATCCTGGAAAGTTGGTTCAGAAATGAATATTAGTTATTATATCATACAGCGATCCGTAAATGGCATTGATTTTACTTCCATAGCTACTGTTTACCCCAATGGAAAAAATGAATATAAATGGATTGATAACATGGCTTTGCCAGGCAAAAATTTCTACAAGGTTGTAGCTATAGAAATAACCGGCAGGCAATCAGCAAGCCAGGTATTAACTTTAAATAATGCCAATAAACAAACCGGGATTGCAGTAGCCCCTAACCCTGTTCCCAACAAGAAACTAACTCTTCAATTAAACTATATGATGGAAGGAAAAGTATCTGTCGACCTTTTCAACAGTAACCTTCAAAGAACCTATAGCACACAATTTGATAATTATGGAGGCATTACTTCAAGGCTGATAGACATCCCCGCTTCCTGCACTCCCGGCATTTATGAACTGAGAGTAACGGAAATAAGTGGCAGGGTATATACAAAGCAGATTGTTATTAAATAACAATACTAATCATACTCCTCAATAGCCGGCAAAGCCCTTGTCAAAAAGGTTTTACCGGCTATATTTTTGCCTTTACTGAAAATTCCATGCCTCTCTGTACCGCCTTCTGGAGGCACCCCCGCTATCTCCTGCCTTCTTACACATTCAACGCTCTAACTTTTAAAACAAAAACCGCAACTTCCATGCAGGCAGGTATGAAATAACTTTACTGTTAAAATAGACCCAGCCTGGAAACTGTTCAAAAACCATTATATATTGCCTTTGAACATGCTTTCAGCATCTTCGAATAAAGTTATTATCTTTAAACTTTCGCAAAACAGGCAAACAGTCTGATTTTTCTGTTTCCCCAAGTAGTGTTGTAAGGATTAAATACAGCTTAGAAACAGGAATAAACTAACTGTCCTATGTAATTCAGATAATATTTTTTCACTTAATGAAAAGATCGTCAACACATAAGAGTATATGCTTTTTAACAGTATTGAGTTTATCATATTCCTGATAATAGTATTTATTATTTATTATCAAAAATTTGTCAGCAACTATCAGGTATTCGTGCTTATTCTATCCAGCCTCTTCTTTTATGCCTGGGAAAATCCGTGGTATTTGCTTCTTTTGTTTGCCTCGGCTGCCATAAATATTATTACCAGCTATAAAGTTGTACACACAGAAATATTTTCATTACGAAAAAAGTGGGCTGTAGGAGGCGTAGTTTTAAACCTGCTGATACTCTCTTTCTTTAAG
>CAZKPH010000019.1:0-16536 GCA_964554605.1 uncultured Ferruginibacter sp. | reverse complement strand
AAAGCCTTACTAATCTCACCGACCAGCAATTGGTTCATTTGTACATGGATGGCAACGCTTCTGCACTTGAATTGTTGATTACCCGTTACAAAGAAAAAATTTACACTTCCATTTATTTATTGGTTAAAGACAGGTACCTGGCCGAAGACCTTTTCCAGGATGTTTTTATCCGTGTAATTGACACGTTGAAAAGCGGCCGATATACGGATGAAGGTAAATTCCTGCCATGGGTACTGCGTATTGCTCACAATATGTGTGTAGACCATTTCCGTAAGGTAAAACGCAGCCCGTCTATCCGTACAAGTGATGATCGTGATATTTTTGAGGTGCTGAATTTTACCGAACCCAGTACTGAACAAAAATTAATGCAGAACCAGAGCCATGATAAAATCCGCAAGATGATCGATATGCTTCCGGAAGACCAGCGTGAAGTGATCATCATGCGCCATTATGCAGATCTTAGCTTTAAGGAAATTGCAGACCTTACACAATGCAGCATTAATACAGCTTTGGGCCGTATGCGCTACGGGCTAATGAATATCCGCAAAATGATGACAGAAAAACAAATAGCAATTTAAGCGAGCAATTATAGATAGATTTTGTTAAAAAGGCCATTCTGAGAAATGGCTTTTTTAATTATGTTTAATTGATACCAAAAAGTTGGAAAAATATCCTACGGCCATCCTGGTTCGCCAGCCATTTCCCGGTAGCTCTTTCCGGATGCGGCATCATTCCAAAAACATTCCTTTCCTTATTGCAAATACCGGCAATATTATATATAGACCCATTGGGATTGGCTTCTGCTGTAATATTCCCTTTTGTATCACAATACTTATAAAGAATCTGGTTATTCCTTTCCAATTCGTCGAGTGTATTATTATCCGCATAATAACGGCCCTCTCCATGAGCCACAGGAATCATAAAGGTTTTTTCTCCCGTTGAAACCGTATTTTTTATAAAAATATTCTTACAAACAAACTGCTGTTGTTGATTGCGCAATAAAACACCTGGCAAAAGCCCGCTCTCACAAAGTATTTGAAATCCATTGCAAACACCAAGTACTTTTCCACCGGTATAAGCAAATTTTATCACACTTTGCATCATAGGGCTGAATTTGGCAATGGCACCACACCTTAAATAATCTCCAAAACTGAACCCGCCAGGCAAGACTATACAATCTTCATTTGAAAACATACTTATATCCTCATCTTTGTGCCATAAAGGAATAACATCCTGTTTCATGTCATCTCTTAACGACTCTATCATATCCCTGTCACAATTACTTCCGGGAAAAACCACAACGCCAAACTTCATATCTGATATTTTATAATGTTGCTATAATGAAGATAACACTACAAAAATACGGATTAACAGGCAAAAATCACCTCACAAAATAAGCAAATGCAATCACAAAAGCTACCATTAGCCAATGTAGTAATCTGGGAAACCATAATCGCCGGGGGTAAAGAAAAGCGCATCCGATAAATGCTGAAAGCGGCACTGCACATAATATCCAATACTCAAATGTGTGTGTGGCATTAATAAACGGAACAAAAAGTGCTACCAGAAAATATAAAAAAACAAGGTTCCAGCTTTTGCGTGTCTGAACCAATTGCCGCATTAAATTCTTTTGAATAAAATATATACCGATAACTGATGCAATAAATACAAGTATAACTGCTCCAATTGCCCATAAGGATTTATTGAATAATGGCAAACTGATCATTACTCCTGGAAACCTATACCCCATCAGCTTATCCGTGAGAAATGCCCATGATATCAGAAAGTAATAAGGTGTTATAATTCCTAATAACGCTATCAACCATTCTGCAAGTTTAAATGGCCGTGTTACAATCAGCCCGGATACTATCAGAACGGAAAATGCGATCGAAGGAAAATAAAAGAAAGTAGACACTCCGATGATGATCCCTATATTAAACAACGAAGATTTCGGATTGGGATTATTATACAATCCACTCATTCTTGCCCAAACCCATACCAGTAAAGTATTTATTATCAATGGTGCGGAAAGGATATTCCACTCGCTAAATAAGGATGTGATAAGCAGATAACTCATTGCTGTTAGGTAATTGGGTTTCTGCATGAGTTTCTGGTCATTGGCAAGTTTATTAAATGCTATGGCCTGTGTATATAATAACACAAAAGTCACTACCGGGAAAAAGAGGGGAAAAGTTGTCCCTAACGGCATCAATTTTACCAGAAGATATTTGAAGAGGAAGCCGTCTGTCTGCTGTGATTGCGGCAGAACAGGGTGCAGAAAAAGGGAAAGTTTCAACAACAATCCGTAAACCAGCAACAGAAAACTATTATATGGGTTATTTGCTTTAAAAGTTCCTACCACTTTTCAGGATTTCAGATAAAAAATTTTGTACGAAGTTGTGTATTTCCCCCGGCAAAAAAAAATATTAGGGTCAATATTCCAATTTGGCAAAGCAGATCATTTCATGATGTGTACAGGGTATTATTACCTGTTTAGCTCCTATCTGTTTTCCAAACTGCGGCATGAATTCATAACCCATTCCCTGCGACCTCAATGTATTTCCCTGATTGATATCTCCCGAAGGGCTAATAATATAATCTGCCAATATTAGGGTTTGCCTTTCCTGAAGGTTATACAGAAAATGTATTTCTCCCCCGGAATTATACTGGACATAAGATAAATAATTGTCATCATCATTATCATACTGGCTTTTCGGGATAATATTTATCCATTCCTCTTTCAACTCGCCTGTAAGGCTTAATGCAATAATATTATTGTAATAGTACCTCGTATTCTGGCTGCCATTGTAGCTGCCATAAGGACGGTAATAAGGATAATAATAATAAGGGCTATAATAATCGTATGGGCTCATCATATAGGGATAATAATTATCAAAACGATTCCATGTATTATTATTCGTTTTTGTATAATATTCCTCAGCAAAAACAATAAACCCTCCATCCTTCCTTACGGCTATATTTTTAATGAAAAAATTATTCAAGGCCATTTTTACATTACCCTCAGAAAGTGCCTCTTCTTTTACTTTATTATCCGGTTGTATCAATACCTGTTTCTTCAAAGTATCCCCCATTATATCCCAGGTGCTTATAAAAAACCCATCTGCATTGCCGCGTTTGGCATTATAATAAAAAGAACTAATAATACATGCTTTGTTGAGATTATCCAATTTAAGTATGACTCCGTCAATATAACGATCCTTCAAAGGGACAGCTTTTCTTATCAAAGAATCTGCTACAGTATTTTCCCTGCTTAGCCGGTATAACCATAATGCGGATATTCCATTACGGGAAGCAGTTTTTTCTGTTTTGCTGAAAAACATATTCCCATCATTATCGAGTAGAAAATTATTATAATCTATTTTTTGCTCATTAAACGGAAGTACCAGGTTCTTTTTTGTGAGAAACTGTAGATTATTATTGAGCAGTACTGAGGAGAGAATTAGGCCGGATTGCTTCTTTTGCATTTTAAAAAACATGATATACTTCTTATCATCACTATTTATGATAGTATAAATTTTTGTTTCATCAGAAACGCCCGCATCTACATTATCCAGTTCAAGCGGGTCTCCCATTTTTCGTGCTTTAGTATCCATCCTGGCTACCATACAGTATACCTTACCCTTTGCATGGTACTGATAGAAAATGTAAACAGAGTCCGGATATGTAACAAAATCAACATTAAATACTTTTGACGGAATAAAATCCAGAGGGATATCTTCCTCAATTTCCATAGCATTGTTATAAACCGTAATATAGGATGCCGACTTGATTTTCTTATATATCCAGAAATTCCCCTTTATTTTGCCGATTATATCAAAATTCATGTCTCGCCCATCATGAACGGAAGGCTCGGAAAATGTAATACGTTGAGAAAACAACCATAATGGTATAAACGCTAACCCAATCAGGCACAATAGTTTCCGGATACACATTTTTTTCAATTTTATTATTAAAATTACTACAAAAGCTATTACAGGTATACAATATTGAACAAAAGACAGCAACAAATGTTATACTAAATATGGAAACAGTAATAATTACAGGAGGTACCGGGCTCATTGGCACCCATCTCTCTGAACGGCTTTTGGAGAATGGTTATAAGGTAGTTGCACTTACCCGGCAAATTCCCCGGGATGACAAAAGAAATCCAAATATAAAATATATAAAGTGGGATTTAGAAAAGGATATGCCGGACAATCCGGCTATACGGGAAGCCTCCCATATAATACATCTGGCGGGGGCGGGTATTTTTGAAAGGAGATGGACAACTGCATATAAAAAAACAATATTCGAAAGCAGGACAAAAAGCAGCAACATGCTGATCAGATATCTGCAAGAGAATAACCATAATATCAAAACATTTATTAGTAGTTCTGCTATCGGATGGTACGGAGATGATAACCGCAAGGATACAAATATCCCATTTAGGGAAGATGCCCCGCCAGGCAATTCTTTCTTATCCGGAGTCTGCAAACAATGGGAAGAAATTGTCTGGCCTGCCTCTACAATAGCTATACGACTGGTGATACTCCGAACAGGTATTGTTATTAGTAAACGTGGAGGCGCTTTCCCGAAACTTACAAAACCTTTACAATATAAGGCGCTATTAATTCCAGGCACTGGCAATCAAATAGTGAGTTGGATTCACATTAATGATCTGTGCAGTATATTCTTAAGCGCTATTCAGAATGAAAAAATACAAGGTGTTTTCAATGCTGTTGCCCCTCAACCTGTATCCATGCAGTCACTATTAGTGCAAACAAAGGAGAAACAATCAAAAAAAACATTGCTTACGTTTTATCTGCCAGCCCGTCTCTTGAAAATAATGCTTGGCGAGAGAAGCATCGAAATACTTAAAAGTGTGACAGTAAGTGCAGATAAAATAAAATCGGTTGGTTTTATTTTCCAATACCCCTCCATAAAAACAGCATTAAAGGAAATTCTATCAAAATAATCTTAACAAGGCTGATTCCAGGCAGGCCCCAGTTTTTATTGCCTGTTATCCTGGCGTACCAACACTGCCTGTTTGCGCATTTTTCTGTATGTAACCCCTTTCGCTGTTGGTTATTGCCCTGCTAATATTGCCATCTTGCTGTTGTTTTTTATGTTGTATATGAGCTATCTATGTAGGCGTTAATTAAATTATTAATTTTTTACATACTAAAAAAACCAGAAAAACGTTATACCATCAATAGATAACCTGGTTGTTTATCAATTGGCTTTCCCGGGCAAATTTGTTTTTTAAATAATTGATCATTAAATTTATAGGAAGACCACAATAAATGTGATGTTTCTAATAATCCTTATTTCATGAACCGCCACCTTAACCTGACCTTAAACCATACGCCATCGCCCTTACTATCGGTAAGCTATAAATCGCCGGAGTTGTTGGATGAGCTATTAAATAATTTACCAGACGCCGTTATTATTACCGATGCCAATTTCTTAATTACCGGCATCAACCATACAGCAGAAACCATTTATGGGTTCCGGTCTGATGAGACGATTGGTAAACTGTTATTTTCCCTGTTTGAATTTGATATAATGGGAAGCAGTTGGGGGGAAACTATTAAAGAGCTCTATACTAACGGTTTCTGGAATGGGGATCTCTCTTATAACCATAATGGAATAAAAAAACTTTTCTTTAATACAACGTGTACCCTCATAAAAAATGATAAAGGAAAAGCTACAGCTATCGTTTTTGTGAATCATAACATAACTGAAAAAATACTGCAAAAAAAAGACCTCGATCTTGCCGAAAATAAATATGAAACACTGGTAGAATCCTTGTCAGACGGAGTGATAATGGTAAATGCCCGGAAAATTATTGAGACTGTCAATAAACGGGCAATTGAAATACTAGGGCATACGAGGGATGAGTTGCAAAAAATACTCGTATCGGAAGATGTTTGGAAAATATACAATGAGGATGGCAGCCAAACGCAAACAGAAATATTCCCGGGGCTAATGACCTTAAGCACAGGAGAACCACAGAACAAAGTGGTTATGGAAATAGAACACCCTTCCGGGAGAAAAATATGGATATCCTTAAACAGCAGGGCCATTTTCAAAGAAGGCAAACATACGCCTGAAGCTGTTGTGATATCCTTCGAAGATATTTCTGAAATGAGGGAAACGCATGTAAAATTAAAACAAAGCGAATTGCTTTTCAGTACTTTCATCCGCAATAGCCAAAATGCTAACTGGATATACGATGAAGATGGGTATATTATTCTTGCAAATGATATTTATAATACTATTACAAATGCAAAAGGGGATTCAACAGGTAAACATTTGTTGGATATTTTTCCAAATGATTTCGGTAAAAAGCTCGTTGAAAGAAATAAGCAATTGTTGACAGGCGGCAAACCCATCATTTCTGAAAACGACCTTGTTCAGGCTGATGGCTCCGTACGTACCTTCATTTCATATCTTTACCTGATACCACATGCAGCCCCCGGTAGCAAAAGGCTAATTGGCGGCCAGTCGATTGATGTTACCGATATACGGGAAGCCAATAAGAAAATACAGGAAAGTAATCAGTTATTTAGGTCTTTCATGTCCAACAGCCCTAATCTTGGATGGGTTTACGATGAAGAAGGGACGTTCTTATATGGAAACCCTTACTTCATGGAACGCATAGGCCTTACAGAAGATTGTATTGGGAAAAATATCAGAGAAATAGGCAAACCTCAACTGGCAGAAACAATTATTCAAAAAAATAAAGCCGTTCTGGCCAGTAAGAAAACACTCATTACAGAAGATGAACTCATCGAAAAAGACGGCTCGGTGAGCTATTTTCTTGCCTATTGGTTCCTTATTCCTCTGAATAATGGGAAAAAGCTCATAGGAGGCCATTCCATAGATATAACTGAGCGCAGGAAAATGAGAGATGAATTGATGAATGAACAAATACTCAAACAAAAACAGATAAGTATCGCTGCTTTAAAAGCACAGGAACAAGAACGAAACAGATTGAGCGAAGAATTACATGACAATGTGAACCAATTACTAATCAGTTCAAAATTACATATAGGTGCTGCTAAGAATGCTGCAGATAATAGAAACGAACTCCTGGACAGAGCATCATCCTACATACTCATGGCCGTTGACGAGATCAGAAAACTTTCCAAATCTCTCAATTCAAAAATCATTACCCATATTGGTATCCTGAAGAGTATTACAGAAATTGTCAGTAACATGTCGCAGTTGGCAAGGATTAATGTGGAGACGGAAATTGATGCTTCACTAATTGAAACACTTACTACAGAGCAACAAATAATGGTTTTTCGTGTAGTACAGGAACAAAGCAATAATATTATAAAGTACGCTAATGCTAAATCTGTAAAAATATCCCTACATAAAACCAGGGATATTTACAAACTGGTAATCATAGACGATGGCAAGGGGTTCAATACCGAAACGCTCAATATTGAAAAAAAAGATTCGGGTATAGGATTTACTAATATTAACAGCAGGGTTAATGCTTGTAACGGCCATACCAGGATCATATCGGCCCCCGGTAAAGGATGTACGCTTGAGATTACTTTCCCGGCGGCGCTATCGCATTGATATTCTTTATCAGTCACTAATTGAAAAACCGGCTAACTCACACCGCTTCCCGCATCTATTATTGTAGAAGGGCTTACAAAATGAAGCTTCCCGCTTCTGTCTTCAGCTAACAGTATCATACCATTACTTTCTATCCCTCTCATTTTCCGGGGAGCCAGATTTGCCACTACTATCACCTGCATACCCACAATTTCTTCGGGTTTAAAATGCAGAGATATCCCACTGATAATGGTGCGTTTTTCAAAACCAAGATCTACTTCCAGCTTCATCAATTTATCTGATTTCGCTACTTTTTCAGCGGCCACAATCGTTCCTACACGCAGGTCTATCTTCGCAAAATCATCAAATTGGACAACATCCTTCAGTGCAGCATACGCAGATATACTACCGCTTTTTGATTCAGTTACCTCTGCAGCCCCTCCTGATGAACCACTTTTCAATTTCTCGATTTGAGCCACTATTTCTGCATCTTCTATCTTCCTGAATAGTAATTCCGGGGAGCGCATGCTATACCCGACACTCAAAAGTTTCAGGCTGCCTGCATTTTCCCATTCAAGCATTTTTTCTACCACTTTCATCATATGCAGCATCTTTCTGGCAGTATTAGGCAAAAATGGATTAACCAATACTGCAAGATTAGCTGTAAGTTGCAGGCACAAGTGCATTGTATTGTCAATCTTTTTCTGCAAATCAGGCTTTTCTGCAAGTTGCTTTGCCAATATCCAGGGTTCATTTTCCTGCATATATTTATTGCCTTTCCTGCTCAGGTCAATGACTTCAAATAGAGCATCGCGAAACCTGTATTCTTCAATGTTAGTCTCAATTCTTTGTTTGGCTGCCTTAATAGCTCCTATAAGTTCATTATCTTTCTCATCAATGATATCATTATGAAATTTCGGGATTTTTCCCCCACATAGTTTATGCATTAATACCCATGTACGATTGACAAAATTGCCAAAAATACTCACCAACTCACTATTATTGCGATCCTGGAAATCTTTCCAGGTAAAATCGTTGTCTTTTGTTTCCGGAGCATTGGCACAAAGAACATACCTTAGTACATCTTCGCAACCTTCAAAATCCTTGACATATTCATGAACCCAGACAGCCCAATTGCGGCTGGTAGATACTTTATCCCCTTCGATATTCAGGAATTCATTGGCCGGTACATTATCAGGCAATACAAAACCTCCATGGGCTTTCAGCATAGCCGGGAAAATGATACAATGGAATACTATATTATCCTTACCAATGAAATGTACTAATTTGGTATCATTATCACACCAGTAATTTTGCCATTCAGCGGTGAGTTCTTTTGTTGCGCTTATATAACCAATCGGAGCATCAAACCATACATACAGTACTTTCCCTTCGGCATCCGGCAACGGGACTTTTATACCCCAATTACTGTCCCGCGTCATGGCCCTGCTTTGTAATCCGCTATCCAGCCAGCTTTTGCATTGCCCGTACACATTATTCTTCCACTCTTTATGGCCTTCCAGTATCCATTCACGCAGCCAGTCCTCGTAATGATTCAGCGGGAAATACCAGTGCCTGGTTTTTTTCTTAACAGGTATTGCATCACTAAGTGTGCTTCTGGGATTTATTAATTGTTCGGGAGATAATGAGGTGCCGCACTTCTCACATTGATCTCCATACGCTCCCGGATTGGAACAGATCGGGCAAGTTCCTGCTATATACCGGTCTGCCAGGAAAACTTTTGCCTGTTCATCATAGAATTGCTCTGTTTCCTTTTCCTCAAATAAGCCGTCATCATACAATTTTTTGAAAAAAGCTGCTGCGGTTTCATGATGTATGGGTGCAGAAGTACGAGAATAAACATCAAAAGAAATACCCATTTTAGCCATACTCTCCTTAATAAGAGTATGGTATTTGTCTACAACCTGCTGAGGCGTAATACCCTCCTTCATAGCCCGAATCGTAATAGGTACCCCATGTTCATCGCTTCCCCCGATAAATTTTACGTCTCTCTTTTGAGCTCTTAAATAACGTACATAAATATCTGCTGGCAGATAGCACCCGGCTAAATGCCCGATATGTACAGGGCCGTTGGCATACGGCAATGCAGATGTTACTAAGTATCTTTTCGGTTGGTTCATTGCGGTGCAAAAATACCTAATCGCATTGCAATTGCGAAATTTCAGTAAATTCATTCCATGAACCGTAAAAAGTTTATATCTGCTGCTATACCTGCAACGGCCCTGTTGAGTTCATTTACCGGTATTGATAAATTGACGCAGAGGCAAGCGCTGAAAAAAATACCGCCCTATTTAGTACCCGGCGATACAATTGGTATTACATGCCCGGCAGGATTTATTTACACTGAAGATGCAGAACCTGCCATTACAAAACTATCGGAATGGGGGTTTAAAGTGAAGATCGGTAATACTATCGGAAAAAAATATCTTACCATGGGTGGTACAGACGAAGAGAGATGCAGTGATTTCCAACAAATGCTGAATGATAGTTCCGTAAAGGCCATCCTATGCGCCAGAGGCGGATATGGGTTTGCAAGAATAATCGATGATATCGACTTCACTCCTTTGAAAAGTATCCCGAAATGGGTCATAGGGTTTAGCGATATTACGGTATTGCATTGCCACATCCAGAAAAATATTGGCATAGCATCAATCCATTCAAAAATGTGCAATAGTTTCCCCAGAGATTGGAATATGGCCGACGAAATACAGAAAGCATCTATTGATAGTATATATGATTGTCTGACAGGCAAAAAGATATCATATACCGCTGCATTCAACCCAAACAACAGATTGGGTACCTGTACAGGCGAACTGGTAGGAGGGAACCTGAAAACGATATTATCACTGATAGGAACCAGTTCAGAACCGGAAATCAACAATAAGATACTTTTTGTGGAAGACACGGGCGAGTATCTTTATAGCATCGACAGAATGTTTCTGCAATTAAAGAGATCCGGTAAACTAAAACAGTTACGAGGATTGATAATTGGAGGGTTCAAGTTAAAGAAAGATGATGAAGGTGAAGAATTCGGGAAGACGATTGAAGAGATTGTCGCCGGTTACGTGAAAGGTTCCTCATACCCGGTGTGCTTCGATTTTCCCGTAGGGCACCAAAAGAATAACTTTGCACTAAAATGCGGCATCGAATACCAGTTATCCGTAACTGACACCGGCACAACGCTTAAAGAATCAGCATGAATATAAAAATACCACCAGCTTTAAAAAAAGGAGATACTATCGGTATCACATGCCCGGCAGGATATATGGATAGTACCAATATCCGGAAATGTGTTGAAACTCTTCACAAGTGGGGGTTCCAGGTAATGATAGGCAAGACAGTTGGTAGTGGTTCCAAAAACTACTTCAGCGGCACTGATGAAGAAAGGCGCTGCGAATTTCAGGCAATGATCGATAGCGATGATATACATGCGATCCTTTGTGCAAGAGGCGGATATGGTGTAAGCCGTATTATAGATACACTGGACTTCAGTTTTTTTAAAAAAAAGCCCAAATGGATAATTGGGTTCAGCGATATTACCGTTCTGCATTGCCATTTGCATACGGCAATTAAAACGGCATCGCTGCATGCCCCTATGGCTGCTGCTTTTGAAGATGTTTCCAAAGATGATGTATATATAAGTAGCCTGAAAAAAGCACTAACCGGGAGAATGAACAGCTATAGTATTATTAAACACGAATATAATCGTGAGGGTACAATTTCAGGCGAACTGATAGGCGGGAACCTGGCGTTAATCGCACATTTGATCGGCAGCCCCTCTAATCTGCAAACAAAAAACAAGATATTGTTCATGGAAGATGTCGGAGAATATATTTATAATGTAGACAGGATGCTATTACAGCTCAAGCGAAGTGGCATGTTAAAAGGGCTTGCAGGGCTGATCGTAGGCCAATTCACCGATACGAAAGATACCGCCAGGCCTTTTGGAAAATCAGTTTTGGAGGTAATTGCGGAGGCAGTAAAGGACTATACCTATCCGGTATGCTTTAATTTTCCCGTAGGGCATTGTAAAGAAAATGTTGCATTAAAATGCGGCTGCGAGTATGAGTTAAGAGTTGGGAAACAAAAATCTTTTCTCAAGGAAAAAACAGCCAAATAAGTTTCGGTTCTTATTGCACGGGTACCTCTTTTTTCCATTTTTCCATGCCGCCGGTAAGATTAATCAGATTAGTAAAGGGGAACCTTGACTCCAGTTTCTGAATTGCTATCATACTTCTAATTCCTTTTCGGCAATACACAACAACGGGAATATCTTTCCTGATCTTTTCCAGTTGGTTTTGAATGGTTCCGAGAGGCATTAAATCTCCGCCGATATTGAATTCGGCATTTTCTTCAGGCTCCCTGACATCAATCAACTGAATTTCTTTTCCGTTTCGGAGTAATTCCGCCAATTCTGCCGGGCTAATGCATTTTGAGAAATTGTCCATAAAATCGAAATGGGTATCAGGCTTCGTCGTCGCCGGTATACACTCTCACCAAAGGCAAACGGCTGACTGGTGTAACAATTAGCGGGAATTTTTCTACAGTAACATTGCTCTGCTGTAAACCAAACCCCCTTTCTTCGCTTAATGATATTTCTTTTAATAAGAAATATATTTTCATAATGAGCCTTTCCATAAATGGAAGTTCATTATCCTGCGAAAGGAATTTTTCCATTACCACAAATTGGAAATCGCCAACCATATTATTGCGTTGCTGGCTTTCATATCGGCTGGTCACATTCACTTCTTTATTCAATACCAGGTCTTGTACCACTTTTTTGAACATTAGATTGATCCGAGGCGCCATCCTGAATCCCAGCCTGAATTCCACACGGATAATATCGTTAGGGATGATATGGTCAACTACATATTCGCATGTATACGGTTCATCCAGTGTATCTACATGCACAAACCAATATATATCTGCCCTTTTAGGCTTGCCGCTCAGGATAGAATAGATAATCTTGTGTTCAATTTCTTTAGGGTTATTTGCGCTGGTAAGATATACCAGGTGCGTTGCATATTTGGGGACTGTTGAATCGTTGCTCAATTCTTCCAGCTTAGATATATATTCTTCCAGCCGTACAAATTCCACGTAACGGTTCTTGATCTTTCTTGCCCGGAACCAGACATACATTACTACAAACAAGGTTCCGCCGACAATCAGGGCAATATAACCACCGTGAGGGAACTTATCGAGGTTGGCTACCAGGAAACTTAATTCGATAGTCAGAAAAACAGCCAGAAAACCATATATCAATACAGGCCTGACACGATGAAAAACCATGAAGTTGGAGAATAGAACCGTAGTGGCCAACATACATAAAGTAATTGCCAAACCATAAGCAGCACCCATAGCGCTGGATGTCTGAAAATACAGTACAATGCCGCAACAACCAATGAATAACAAAAGATTGATACCGGGAATGAATAATTGGCCTTTCGCTTCCGTAGGATAAATGATTTTCATTTTCGGCCAAAGATTCAGACGCATAGCCTCACTGATAAGCGTAAACGAACCACTTATAAGAGCCTGGCTTGCAATAATAGCAGCCGAAGTGGCCACAATAATCCCAAAAGTAAGAAACCAGTGAGGCATCAACCCGTAAAAAGGGTTACTCATTTCGATAGCTGTTGGATTAGCCGCTATAAAAGCGCCGTTCTTGAGCAGGTCTTTTGTAGCAAAAATGGTACCCTTATGGTTTTGCAGCAGGTAAGCCCCCTGCCCGAGATAATTTAGTATAAGGCACATTTTTACATATATCCAGGAGATGCGTATGTTGCCCCTCCCGCAATGGCCAAGGTCGCTATAAAGAGCCTCGGCCCCTGTGGTACAGAGAAAGACCGCTCCTAATAACCAGAAACCTTTGGGGTAAACCGCCAGCAGTTTTATGGCATAATAGGGATTAAAAGCATGAAAGATTGCCCAGTGGTCGGTAATATGCGAAATGCCAAGTACAGCCAACATGGCAAACCAGATGAACATGATGGGGCCAAACATTGACCCGATAGAAGCAGTACCGAATTGCTGCATAAAAAACAATATGGCAAGAATGCTTAGTACAATAATTATGATCGTCCTCAATTCGATGCCATGTAAGGCCGGAATATTATCCAGCCCTTCTACAGCAGCCGTAACGGTAATAGGCGGCGTTATCATCCCGTCGGCCAGAAGGGCCGCCCCGCCAATCATTGCCGGAAAAACAAGCCATTTTTTCTGCCTTCGTACAAGTGTATATAAGGAGAATATGCCCCCCTCTCCTCTGTTATCGGCCCGTAAGGTCAGAAAAACATATTTGAACGTTGTTTGCAAAGTAAGCGTCCATATAATACAGGAAAGGCCACCGACGATAAGCAGGTCATCTACAGCTTTTCCATTAATAATTTCACTGAAAACATATAGAGGAGAAGTACCTATATCACCGTAAATAATCCCAAGGGCTACTACCAGGCCCGCCGCCGTTACTTTATTAACATGCTTTGACACTATAAACTTATTTTGGGTAAGATGCTTTTAATTTATTATACAACGTTTTTTATACAGTAATATTTTCCTAAAGACAAATGTAGAAGGATTTGAAATAATTTGTAAAAATATTATTTCCAATTTCAAAAAAACAATTTCGCTTTTAATAAGCCCTGAATTAATAACACGGGTAGTTTTGCCGAAAATTTGCCTATGCAGTACTCTTTTCCAGCCCTTTGTTGCTGTTGTATGATATTTACGCTTGGTTTATACGCCCAAAAACTCCCCCCAATACAAACCGACCGGCCTGACCAGACAGAATGCCCATTCTTGGTACCGGCACACCATTTCCAAATAGAAACAGGCATTAATTATGAAAAAAACGATGCCCAAAACGAGAATTACCTCCTCCCGACAATCCTCACTAAATATGGCGTTAACGACCGTTTTGAATTGAGGCTTATTTCAGAAATTGCCAAGGAGAAAGGACAGCCCGGCGGGCTTTCGCCGATAGCGCTGGGTTTTAAAACCAGCCTTTGCCAGGAAAAAGGGATTATACCCACAACTTCATTTATTGCACACCTGACCTTACCTGGCGCAGCTTCAGCCTCCCTGCAGAACACATGGTATGCACCCAGTTTCAGATTTACAATGCAACACAGCCTTCCACACCAGATGTCTCTCTCTTACAACCTGGGGGCCGAGTGGGATGGAGAGAATCCAGAACCTGTGTTTCTTTATACGTTATCTTTTGGCTTTTCGCTAAGCGAAAAAACAGGGGGCTATTCTGAACTGTACGGCTTTGCCCCACAGCATAATAACCCCGATCACCGATGCGGAGCCGGCTTATACTACCTCCCGGCAAATAATATCCTGTTAGATATTTCCGGAGGGGTCGGGATTACAGGAAATGCACCTCATTGGTACTCAGCGCTTGGCGCTTCCGTCAGATTATAAAAACACGAATGTATAATAGCAATGCTTTATGCGTAGTTTGTATCAATAAAAAAAAACTACGTATTTTCCTCTAAAAACAGTAAAATTGTAGCTGAATTGGTAAATATGTGACATTAAATTGTATATTTACTATACCCAAAATGTGTTGAATACCTTCTAGGTATAGTTACCCTGACATATTTTGAAAAGTTGGCCATAAATTAAGAACAAATGAAAACCTTCATTTCAGATATCATACCGAAGATCCAGAAATACAGCCATAAGCTGGACGACCTGGCTTTGCTTACCAATCATCATTGGGTGGTGGTAGATGAAATCAAGAAGATAAAGAATGTATATATCTTCCGAAAAAATAATGAATTACTGATTTCTACTAATGGCGAAGTAGATAAAGGGAAATGGGAATATCTTGGAAACAATTCATTATTGATCGATAAGAACGAAAAAAGCTACCTGTTCAAACACGGTTTTTTTGATGAAAATGTTTTGGCTTTGAAAATAGACGGCAAAGAAGAATATGCATTTCTTATCAATGAAAACCGTTATGACGGTGAACTGAATTCCTTCTCAAGGGTTATAGAATTTATCAACAAAAAATATCTCGAGCCCAGCGTTATCTCTGCCACAGAAGCTGATTACTATCTTGAATCGCCATATAAGGCAAGAAAAACAGATGAAGAGTTACTGAAAGAAAAAGACGATCTGCAAAACTTCTACGACAAGAGTTTCAAATCTCTTATTTTCTGGATCATTGTTGTTATTGAATTAATCATACTGTTTGCGTTTATCTACACAAGCGGCAGATAGAGTTTCACAAAGTAATAAATTTATTAAATGCCTGTCTCCTTTACCAGACGGGCATTTTAGCATAGCAGCGGTCTTTTCGCAACAATTAGTTTCATCAAAATTTATTATATCCGCTTATCTTTGCCGAATGTTAGCAATTAGCCACCGCGGGAAAAAAATGCCCCCTTCTCCCATACGGAAACTGGTTCCGTTTGCAGAAGCCACAAAAAAAAGAGGTAATAGAGTATATCACCTCAATATCGGCCAGCCTGATATTGAGACTCCCCTGCCTATACTGGAAGCGGTACGCAAAAGCACATTTAAAATACTTGAATACAGCCACAGCGCCGGAAACGAAAGCTACCGTAAAAAACTTGTAGAATATTATCACCGATCAGAGATTGACGTTACATCGGAAGAAATAGTAGTTACTACCGGCGGTAGCGAGGCTATTTTGTTTGGCTTTATGGCCTGTTTGGACCCGGACGACGAAATTATCATACCTGAACCCTGGTATGCCTGCTATGAAGGCTACGCCGTAGAAGCAGATATAAATGTAATTCCTATCACAACATTTCAGGAGAATGGCTATGCTTTACCATCCATAGAGGAATTTGAAAAACTTATTACGCCAAGAACCAGGGCCATATTCATTTGTAATCCTAACAACCCTACAGGGTACCTTTATACAAAGGAAGAAATGGAACGGTTGAAATACCGGGTTACAAAACA
>CAZKPH010000018.1:0-17108 GCA_964554605.1 uncultured Ferruginibacter sp. | reverse complement strand
GGGGCCAGGTTTATAATAGAACTTGCTGCAGAAACCTCGTATCTTAAAAACCTGAAAAATGAATAAGGCAGAAATATTGGTAATAGATGATGAAGCGGCTATACGGAAATTGCTGGATATAACTTTGCAAAGTAATGGTTATACGGTAGTTTCTGCAGCTACTGCCAAACAAGGCCTGATATCGGTTGCCAATCATCCGCCCGATCTTGTGGTACTCGATCTCGGCCTGCCCGATGAAAACGGGCATGATGTACTGGTTCAATTACGCAAGTGGTTTACCAGCCCTGTTCTTATCTTATCTGCCCAGGCTAATGAAGAAGATATTATCCGGGCCCTGGACAATGGAGCAAACGATTATCTGGTAAAACCATTCCGTACGGGCGAACTGCTGGCAAGAATACGGTCAGCCTTACGGGGAAGCATAAGTGCAGAAAATACACCTCTCTTACAAACAGGCAACCTGCAAATTGATCTCTTATCAAGGCTGGTTAAGAAAAATGATGAAATACTAAAACTGACGGCAACTGAATATAACCTGCTTTCATTATTTGCACGCAACGAAGGGAAAGTACTGACGCATCAATATTTACTGAAAGAGATATGGGGTCCGGGGTATATCAACCAATCGCAATACTTAAGAGTGTTTATAGCGCAAATCAGGAAAAAAATAGAAGACGACCCTAACCATCCGGAAATCATTATTACCGAATCCGGAATCGGGTACCGTTTCGTTATGAAAGAATAATTCCAGTACATACATAATTTTCTAACATGAATTCAAATCAAAAAAGTTTGAACAGGGTAACTATTGCCTCATTATTGGTGGCATTAGGAATCATTTACGGAGATATTGGTACAAGCCCCTTATATGTTTTGAAAGCCATTGCAGGCGAAAGGGAAATATCGGGGACACTTATCTATGGTGGTGTTTCTCTAGTATTCTGGACACTGGTATTTCAGACTTCCGTGAAATACATCTGGCTTACTTTGCGGGCAGATAACCACGGAGAAGGGGGTGTTTTTTCATTATATGCGCTTGTAAGAAGGTACAGCAGGTATATGGTGATACCGACAATATTAGGAGCTACAACATTACTTGCCGATGGTATAATAACGCCGCCTATTTCCATTGCGTCAGCTATTGAAGGGCTGAGTACCGTGAATGGACTGGAAAATATTATTGTTCCGGGGAATCATCTTACCGTTGGAATTGTTATTGGTATCATTTCTTTGTTGTTCTTTTTTCAGCGTTTTGGTACTCAGGCAATCGGGAAGACATTCGGCCCTATCATGACAATATGGTTTTCTATGTTGTTGCTGGCAGGATTGGCAGAGATAACGCATCATGTACAGGTGTTAAAGGCATTGAATCCTTATTACGGTTATGAGTTGCTGGTGCGTTACCCAAACGGGTTCTGGTTGTTGGGAGCCGTATTCCTGGCTACTACAGGCGCAGAAGCTTTGTATAGCGATCTTGGCCATTGCGGGATCAATAATATCCGTATTACCTGGATCTTTGTTAAGATCAGCCTTGTAATCAATTATCTTGGCCAGGCGGCATGGATCATGAACTCCCATTTACCCAGGCTGAACGGCCTGAATCCTTTCTTTGAAATGATGCCTCACTGGTTTCTTTTGCCTAGTATAATTATTGCTACTGCAGCTACCATTATTGCATCGCAGGCATTGATAAGCGGTTCGTTTACATTGATTAGCGAAGCAATGAACCTGAATTTCTGGCCAAGGGTAACAGTAAGGCAACCCAGTGATATAAAAGGGCAGATTTATATACCGAGTGTAAACACCATTCTCTGGTTTGGTTGTTTATTGATGATCCTTTATTTTCAAACATCGTCTGCTATGGAAGCTGCTTACGGATTTTCTATTTGTATAGCAATGATGATGACTACGTACCTGCTTAATTATTATCTTCTTTTCAGATTGAAATGGCCACAATGGAAAGTAACGATTGTGATTGGCATATTTGTAATTATTGAATGCTCGTTTTTCGTAGCAAATGTTGCCAAGATCAAAGAACGGTGGATGTTTCTTTTCTTTGAACTCTTTATTTTCATGACGATGTATATATGGTATTATGCACGCAAGGTAAATAACCGTATGATGAATTTTGTGGATCTGGGAAAATATACCCCCATGTTGATAGAATTAAGTAAAGATGACTCCATACCTAAATTTTCGACGCACCTCATTTATCTTACTAAGGCAGACAGCCGGAATCAGATAGAAGAAAAAATCATCAATTCCATTTTTGCAAAAAAACCGAAACGTGCAGATGTCTACTGGTTTGTGCATATAGAACGCACAAATGACCCTTATACAATGATGTATGATGTGTCTGAACTGGTAGACGATAAAGTGATAAAAGTGACTTTTTATATAGGGTTCCGGATACAGCCTAAGACGGAGATATATTTCAAAAAAGTAGTGCAAGACCTTGTTGCCAACAGGGAACTGAACCTGCATATTCGCCCGGACGGGAGTACACGGTATAATGATGAACCCGATTTTAAGTTTGTAGTTATCGAAAAATTCCTTTCCGTTGAAAATGAATTTTCCGTGAGAGACAGCTTATTGCTGAATGCTTACTACAAATTAAAAGATCTGGGGCAGAGTGATGAAAAAGCATTTGGTTTGGATAAAAGTGATGTTGTTGTTGAACATATCCCTTTTATTTATCAGCCTATCCAGAATGTGGAGTTATTACGGCAGGAACCCGACAGGGGATATAGCTTTTAATTCAGCGGGCATTTTTCGTGGTAATCGATCAACCGGATTGGCGTTTTCTCAAACTGGAACCCTTCATATTTGATTTGAATTTCGTCTAACACTGCATTTATTTCGCTGATGTCTTTCAGTGTTACAAGTTTTAACCTGTATTCTTTAATATTGGGTAACCCCTTCAGGTAATTTGTATAATGGCGGCGCATTTCAAAGATGCCTGTAACCGGGCCTTTCCATTCAAAGGATTTTTGCAAATGTTTTTTACATACGGCTACCCTGTCTTCAACAGAAGGCGAAGGGAGTATCTCGCCTGTTTTCAGGAAATGTTTTATTTCGTTGAATATCCATGGGTATCCAATAGCCGCCCTTCCTATCATGATACCATCAACGCCGTAACGGTTTTTATATTCCAATGCTTTTTGTGCGCTGTCTATATCCCCGTTCCCGAAAACAGGAATGGTTATTTTCGGATTGTTTTTAATTTTGCCTATCAAAGCCCAGTCTGCCTCCCCTTTATACATTTGCGTACGGGTACGCCCGTGAATAGTCAGCGCCTTAATGCCAATATCCTGTAACCTTAGGGCAACATCCTCGATATTCTTTGTGTTCTCATCCCATCCCAGTCTTGTTTTGACTGTCACTGGCAAAGAAGTGGAACGTACAACAGCGTCGGTTAAGCGAACCATAAGGTCTATATCTTTCAATACCCCGGCTCCGGCGCCTTTAAGTGCAACTTTCTTTACCGGGCACCCAAAATTGATATCCAACAAATCCGGCTGTGTTACGTCTACTATCCTGGCTGCTAATGCCAGGCTTTCTTCGTCTCCGCCAAATATCTGCACACCTACTGGCCGTTCATAATCAAATACATCCAGTTTTTTTCTGCTCTTGATAGCATCTCTGATCAGGCCTTCGCTGCTGATAAATTCCGTATACATGAGGTCAGCTCCGTTATCTTTACATACCGCTCTAAAAGGGGGGTCGCTAACATCTTCCATGGGGGCAAGCAAAAGAGGGAAATCAGGTAGTTGTATGTTGCCGATTGTTATCATATTTTATTTAACTCAGTAAAGAACAATTGCCGGTCATGGATCGGCAATGTCATTTTTGGTAAATAGGCTGTAAATTTACGCACTTATAATCAAACACTATGGCTCATTTTGCTTCGAAGCGTTACAATTACTGGGGACAATTAGGTGTTTTGCTTGCTTTTGCCGGACTGGGGCTTGTAATTGGAGGGATTGTTAGCCTTATTCCACTGATTGGGAAAATACACATGAAAGACCTTGTGTCTGCCACTTCTTTTATGGACCGCTTGTTGGTGCCGGAAAATGCAGCATTACTTCGATGGATGCAGTTCTTATCTACTCTATTTCTCTTTTTTCTTCCGGTTTTTCTCTATGCGCTGGTATGTCATCAAAAGCCTTTTTTGCATTTGGGATTTAAACACGAGTTAAACATACAATCTTTTATCTTGGTAGCGCTAATCATGTTTGCCGGCTTGCCTTTGGTGAGCTCCCTTCAAGATATTACAGAGATGTTGCCATGGTCTAAAGAAATGTTATTGCAATTCAAAGCAGCCGAAAATGAGTATAACCGGCAAGTTATTGTAATAGCACGGATGAATAATTTTGCTGATTATCTGATTTCCGTATTCATTATAGCGTTGCTCCCGGCCATTTTCGAAGAGACACTTTTTCGTGGAGGGATTCAGAATTTGTTGTCCCGATGGTTCAGGATGCCGGTATTGGCAATCGTGATTACCGCATTGTTATTTAGTGCTGTTCATGGCTCTTATCTGGGCTTTTTAAGCCGTTTTGCTTTAGGGTTCCTATTGGGCTGGATATACTATCGGACAGGCAATATCTGGCTGAATATCTTTGGCCATTTTTTTAATAATGCCATAGCTGTTACAAGCCTGTATTTAGTCTCCAAGCCAGGGAAACCGGTAGATATTTCAAAAATGGATGAGCATTTGCCTGTTTGGATCGGAGCTATTAGCATTGGTGTGATAATTTTACTTTGTTATTACTTCGAAAAGGTAGCCCGTAAAGAAATTGACCGTCCCGGTGAGGAGATTTTGATTGGGAATGTACCGGGAGATTTACCTGAAATAGCATCAAGGTTTGAGGAAAATACACTTTCATAAAGTCTGCAAAAATGGCGTTAAATATCAATACTTTTAAGACAAGGTCCCTTACGGCAATAGTGTTTGCAGTAGTAATGCTTGGCGGATTGCTTTGGAATTTTTGGAGTTTCCTTGTATTGTTTTCCATTATACATATCGGTTGCTGGATAGAATTGATCCAATTAAGGCAAAAGATATATGGCCATACACATAAAATTTACAGCCTTATCGGGCTCATATACATCAGTTTGCCCTTATTGTTGCTGTTTGACCTGGCAACCCGTTTGAGGTATACAATAACAGACGGAGTATTTTATTCGCCATTATTACCCTGTGCTATTATTTTTTCTATTTGGATAAATGATACGATGGCATATATTGTCGGATCTTCAATCGGTAAAACACCTTTTTCCGGCATTTCTCCAAAAAAGACATGGGAGGGGACGCTGGGGGGGATATTACTTTCTGTGGGAACAATAGCGCTGATAGCATATTTTACAAAACTATTACCCGTATCTCTGGCTGTTTCCATCAGCTTTTTGTGTGCTGTTTTTGGTACTGCCGGAGACCTGCTGGAAAGTAAGATCAAGCGTCTGGCAGGAGTAAAGGATAGCGGCAAAATTATGCCGGGTCATGGTGGTTTTCTTGATCGTTTCGACTCCTTACTGGTAGCTACTCCCGCTGTATGGTTATTGGTCGAATTTTTTATATAATACAGGAAACACAGGTATAAAAGGCTAACTAGCCTTATCTTTGCCAATTAAATCTCAAGTATGACAATTCATAGAGAAGGAAGAATGAGTATTGCCCTGGCAATTGTATTTGTTGGTATTGTTAATCTGCTGAATATGTACCTGCTATGGCCATTAACGCCATTGGGTGGTTGGGTATTGTTCATAGCAAGCCTATTATTCCTTTTTGCAATTATTTATTTCTTCAGGATACCCGAGAGAGCTTATACGAAAGACCCTTGCACTGTAGTGTCTCCTTGTGATGGGAAAGTAGTGGTGATTGAAGAAATGACGGATACAGAGTATTACCATGAAAAAAGATTGCAGGTGTCTATATTTATGAGCCCATTGAATGTACATGTAAACCGGATCCCGATCAGCGGAGAAGTAGTATACACTCAATATCATAAAGGGAAATACCTGGTAGCCTGGCATCCGAAATCTTCGGTTGAAAATGAACGGCATTCAGTAGTAATCAGGGCTGGTGGGATTGAGATATTAGTGAAGCAAATAGCGGGGGCGATGGCCAAACGCATTGTAAATTATTTACAGGTGGGGCAAAAAGTAACCCAGTCGGAGGAATTAGGATTCATAAAATTCGGCAGCAGGGTCGATCTGTTATTACCTCCCGGCACAAAAGTGAATGTAAAGCTAAATGAGGTGGTAAAAGGAGGTATAACAAGCATTGCTACATTGCCGTAATTTTAACATTTATAATAGCCTGAAAATGTTGAATAACCTTATTTTTACTGACATAAAATACAAAAGCATGAAAAAATTATTTTTATTAGCAACGGCTGCGTTATTGGTAACAGGGGTTTCTTTTGCAGGTGACCAACAAAAGAAATGTTGCAAAAAAGGAGACAAGAAATGTTGTAAGAAAGGAGACAAGAAATGTTGCAAGGATAAAGCGAAAGCTAAAACCGCACAAATGTAATCCTGCCGTACCTTTACTGAATTGAGCCTTACTATATTGTAAGGCTTTTTTATTATAAAATGTTTTTTAACTCTGCCAGGTTAGATACTATATAGGTGGGTTTCAGTTCCGTTTCAGCGCTGATATGATTAACGAATATACAATCCATCCCGACATTGATAGCTCCCTGGATGTCTGCATCCAGATTATCTCCCAGCATAATACTATTTTGTAATGTGGCTCCGGTCTTTTGTAAAGCATATTCAAATATTTCTTTATACGGTTTCAGGCTATTGCTGGCTTCTGAAGTTATTACATAGTTAAAATATTTATCAAGGTTGCTGTTCTTTAATTTGCTCCATTGGGTTTTCTCAAAACCATTCGTTATCAGGTGAAGTTGATAAGATTTACGGGATAGATATTCAAGGATTTCAATAGTGTATGGGAATAATCTTTTTTTTGTAGGCAACAATTCAAGAAATGCGGCGCTCATTTCTTTAGATAATTTTTCATCTCCGATTTTAAATTCCAATAGTGTACGCCACATTCGCTTCCATTTAAGTTCATCGCTTGTAATAAAGCCATGATGATACCTGTCCCATAATATTTGATTATGATGAAGATATCTTTCATAGAAAAGCTCAAAAGGGCCAATCTTTCTGCCTGCCAGATCAAAAATCCCATAAATGTCAATCAGCGCTTCTTTGGCATTGGCATCAAAATCCCAAAGAGTGTGGTCCAGATCAAAAAAAAGGTGTTTATATTTTACCATAGATAAAGGCATTGTATTTTCTGTTACATCATAGTAAGTTTGCAAAGTACTTTCAAAATTCACAAAATGGGAAATAATAATATTCGCCAATCTATGCTTGCCGGTAAAGGGGTGGTGGTTACAGGGGCTTCCAGGGGAATTGGCCGTGCCATAGCTTTATCCTTCGTTGAAGCAGGAGCAGATATTTTCCTTATAGCGAGAAACAGGGAAAAACTTTTTCAATTTCAAAATGAATTGTCTGAAAAATATCCAGGCCAGAAGATAAGAAGTGCGGCGCTGGATCTTTCTGTAAGGGATGAGGCAAAGAGAGTTGGGCCATTGCTAGCCGAGAATATGTTTTCTGTAGATATTTTAGTGAATAATGCCGGTTATTTTGCCCCGGGCAATATTGCCGATGAAGCTGAAGGCACCATAGAGGAAATGTTAGCTGTGAATGTATTAAGCGCTTATTATGTAACCCGCAGCATTTTGCCGCAAATGATTGGGCAAATGAGTGGCCATATTTTCAATATTTGTTCGGTAGCATCATTAAAAGCATACCCCGGGGGAGGAAGCTATAGTATCAGCAAATTTGCCCTGGGAGGGTTTAGTAAGAACCTAAGGCAGGAAATGCTTCCTTACAATATAAAAGTATCAGCGGTTTATCCCGGCGCAACACTAACAGATTCCTGGGGAGATTTTGATAATTCATCAAACAGAATATTAGTAGCGGATGATGTGGCAAAAATGGTGGTAGCGGCGGCAATATTGTCTCCGCAGGCTGTAGTTGAAGATATTGTTTTGCGTCCGCAACTTGGAGACTTATAATGATAATGGCTACTTATCAGGAACCGTTTTCTGTAAATTTATAACCAAGCCCCCTTACAGAATGAAAATACCTTGGGTTTCTGCTGTCATCCTCAAAATATTTCCTAAAATTGAGGATAAAATTATCAATGGTGCGGGTGGTAGGGTATACATTATAACCCCAAACAGCCTGGAGTATTTTTTCCCTGGTCACTACTTCATTCTTATTTTCTATTAATAATTTCAGCAGCATAATCTCCTTTTTAGATAAGGTGATTTTTTCTCCGTCTTTTGTGATGCATTCCAATAAACCGAAATCAACGCTGTTCCTGCCAAAATGGAATACCTGGGGCAAAGGCTTTCTTGTGTTTAATTGTTGGCTTTTCTCTATAAGTTTATTTACCCGTAATAATAATTCTTCAAGATTGAAAGGTTTGGTAAGGTAATCATCGGCGCCTTTCTTAAGCCCCAATACCCTGTCTGCACTGTTGTTTTTTGCACTTAAGATCAGAATGGGAATTGTATTGTTTTGCAGCCTGATCGTTTCGCAAACGGCAATCCCGTCTATTTCCGGAAGCATGACATCCAGTATTATCAGGTCGAAGTGTTCTTTTTGCACAGTATTCAGCGCTTCAGTCCCATCACCCGCAATAGTAACTTCATAATTTTCCAGTTCAAGATTTAGTTTCAGGGCTTCCTGAAGATTCTCTTCGTCTTCAACGAGCAGTATCGATTTTTTCTTAACCATTTTCCTGGTATTTAAAGGATGTTATTATCCTGTTTGAATCTTATGGTAAAAATACTTCCCTTTGGTTTATTATCCTCAATAAATACCGATGCATAATGTTCCCTGGCAATCTTCTTTGTAAGATAAAGCCCCAAACCTGTTCCCTTGGCAGATTTCGTAGCAGTATTTCCCATCCTGTAAAATTTTTCAAATATCTTTTTTTTCTCGTCCGAAGAAATACCATTGCCTTCATCTTTTACAGCAAAGCAAACTGATTTTCTTTCCCTTCGAAGAAGAATAGTAACGGTAGATTCTTTTGCGGAATATTTAATAGCATTGTCAACCAGGTTGTTGAAAGCCATTTGTAGCATGATCTTATCCACTTTTAGGAAAACAGGAGCTTCAATCTGAGATATGATATTTCTTTGAGGAAAGCGGGTGATATAATCTGCGGCGCATTCATTTGCAATTATTGAAATATCTGATTCTTCTTTAGTTACAGAATAGCCGCCGGCTTCTATTTGTGAAGTAAGCAGGAGATTGTTACATAATGTATTTAAGCGGTTCGCTTCCTGTATGGTACTAAGCAGAAGCTTATTTTGCTGCCCTTCATCCAGTTTATGCCTTACAAGGGTTTCAAGGTTAAGTTTAGTAACGGCAATAGGGGTTTTCAGTTCGTGGGTAACAGCCATCATAAAATGTTGCTGTTGCAATCCGGATTTAAACTGGTTTCGTGCCGATTGAAAAATATAAACTCCTCCGGCAAGAATAAGAAGGAGAAAAATACTCCCTTCTCCAATATATTGTGCTTTTTTCCTTTTTTCAATATTCCGAATCTTTTCCATCCCCTCTTTATAGGTTGAAGAAGTTTTATCCAATTGTTCAATTTTATAATAAGTCATTTGCCTGTTCTGGTGGTTAAGGGCTATGAACCACCAAATAAGAGCGGCAATAATATAAGCAAGCAATATCCAGAATACAATAAAAATCAGGCGGATTTGCTTTGTTTTGTAAAATTGAAATGGCATAATATCCTGCATTGCTTATGTATGAAATGAAAAAGCATTACTTTACTTTTTCAATACGTATTCCTACGCTCATGATATTGGAAAGAGGGTTTTCCCTCATGATCTGCCCTACGGAAAAGAAATACTTTCCGGGTTTCTTGAATTTCATAGGGCCGTTGGTTATGGATTTTCTTACTTCCCAAATATCATCTATTCCTGTACCTTCCCAGCCTCTGGCATCGGAACCCAATAATAATTCAAGCCGTTGGTGTTTAAGAGTATCTCCGGGTATTTGTAAACCGATATTCAGCCAAATGTTATTATAATGATATGCATCTGTATGCCTCAATACTACGTAAAGGTTATAGGGGGAAGAGGTATCTGTAATATCAAAATCAAAATGGGGAGTAAAATTATAGCCCCAACTGTGTTGAGGAACAGGTGTGTTTTTTTCAAATACATCAATTTTTGCACATGATGTGATGGCCAGGATAGTCAATATAAGAAGGCCGGTTACAAATTTACTTTTTGCGATCATTGTGCAAAATTAAAGAAAGGGGGATAAAATTTATAATACATTCAGTATCTGTTCTTTTGCTTTTTCCAGTTCATCTTTCATAATTACTACACATTTCTGGATATCGGCGTCATAGGCTTTACTACCGGTAGTATTAATTTCTCTCCCAATTTCCTGAATGACAAAGGAAAGTTTTTTCCCTTTAGCTTCTTCATTATCTGTCAGCAGTTCTTTAAAGTAACGGCAATGCTGTTTAAGCCTTACCTGTTCTTCGTGGATATCTATTTTTTCGATATAATAAATCAGTTCCTGTTCGAGCCTGTTGGGGTCGTAGTTTTCTTTTCCAACATGTGTTTCCAGTAGTTGAATGATTTCTTCCCTGATTCTTTTTATGCGTTCAGGTTCATATTGTAAGATAGCTTCTTCCTGGTGCCTGATATTGTCAATACGCTTAAGAAGGTCTTTTTCGAGGCTCAGGCCTTCTTCAGCCCTGTGTTTATTGAGTTCCGTTAGAGCATCTGCCAATACTTTTTTAAATTCTGCAAAATCGGTTTCATTCAGTACGTCATTAGCAGGTGTAACGACTTCGGGCAGGCGAAGAAGGGCACTTAATACGGAATGTGTATCTATACCCAGGTCGTTGGCAAGGTTTTCAATTTGTTGGTAATAAGCTTTGATAAGATCCGTATTAATATTTACGGGTTTGCTGGCGCCGTTTTGTTTAATGGTAATTGTGCAATCAATAGTACCACGTATCAGACTCTCCTGGAGCAGGTTCCTGATGTCGAATTCGTAAGGTTTCAACAATGGAGGTAATTTAAGTTGCATTTCAAACTGCTTGCCATTCAGAGATTTGATCTCAACAAGAAATGTCTTGTCATTTACAGTTTGTTCAGCCCTGCCAAAGCCGGTCATTGATTTTATCATAATTCCAGTTCTGTTTAAATATGATACAAGTTAGATGAAATTTGTCCAATTTCGCATTTATGCCGCTATTTCTTTCGGAGAACCCGGTGTAAGTATTTTTAAAAAGAAATACAAAGCTATGTTGAGTGGGATTGCAGCATTGGTATTTTGAAATATGCAAGGGGCTTTATAAATGAATGATATGATCTGTGTCAGTGAGCTAAAATAGAAATATGTAACAGGGTTGAAAAAGGGAAAGGATATTAATAAGAAAGCCCGACATTTTGTGGTCGAGCTTTGTTATATGGATGGGTTAGTAAGTACCGGGAAAAAATTCCCTACGCAATATTAAAAAGAAATTTTGCTAACTAAAAAAATATTTTAATAAATTTTATTAACATTTTAAATTATACTGTGGATAAGGCTGCTGTTTTTTGTATTGGATTCTGTCAAAAAAAATCAGGATTTTGTAGTCTTTTTTTGTTTGCAGAAATTAGCCATCTTTTCTTGATCTCTTGAAATATTGATGAATAGAGGGTTTTAGGAGATATAAATTTGGTTTGATTAAAAATGATGTAATACTTTTTATATTCAACCAATGGAAGTATGAGCAGATTGCCTAAGTATAAAAACGTAAAAATGCCTAAAAAAAATTTTTCTTTTTTTTTATTGGACAATGCTTATTTGCAGAGAAAACATAAAGGGTATTACCTTTGAAAAAACATTAAGTATGAAGTTTCCTTCTCCTGTTTCAGTTAAATGGATAGCCTCATTTATAGAGGCGGAATTGTTGGGCGACGATAGTTTGTATGCTACGGGTATCAATGAAATACACCGGGTGGAAGAGGGGGATCTTGTTTTTGTGGATCACCCGAAATACTATGATAAATGTATCAACAGCAAAGCAACATTTATTATCATAAATAAAAAAACAGGTTTTCCTTCACATAAAGCATTGCTGGTTGTAGAGAACCCTTTTGAGGCATATTGTAAAATAGTAGATCATTTCAATCCGTTTGTTCCTTCTCCGAAGATGATTAGTGATGCTGCTGTAATAGGAGAGGGTAGTTATTTATATCCGGGTGTTTTCATCGGCCATAATGTTGTGGTTGGGAAAAATTGTGTTATATATCCGAACGTAACTGTTTTAGATAATTGTGTACTTGGGGATAATGTAATTATACAAGCGGGTACTGTTATAGGAAGCCATGCTTTTTATTATAATACTCGTAAAGACAGGGACACCTGGTATAAAAAAATGCCAAGTTGCGGAAGAGTGATTATTGAAAATGATGTAGAAATTGGAGCCGGATGTACTATCGACAGAGGGGTAAGTCATGATACGGTAATAGGCCGTGGCACAAAGATTGATAATATGATCCATATTGGGCATGATACGGTAGTTGGAAAAAATTGTTTGTTTGCCGCACAGGTAGGGGTAGCTGGCGCTGCAGAGATCGGCAATGGGGTGATATTGTGGGGCCAGGTAGGTGTGAGTAAAACGTTGGCTATAGGCGATAATGCTGTTGTACTGGCACAAAGCGGAGTGCCTGCAACACTTGAAGGCGGCAAAACTTATTTCGGTTCGCCGGTTACGGATGCAAAAGAAAAAATGAAAGAACTTGTTTGGATAAAACGAATTCCCCTTCTTTGGGAGAAGATAATGGGTAGCAAGGCAAACGATTGATTTGTTTACCTTACAATTAATGTTATTGTATTACTGTTCAGTGTTTCAATATTTTTTACGGAAGTGCTAAAAGACACTAATGCAGTATATTTTCCTGGTATCAAAATATCTGTAGGTTTCTCGAAGTTGATATTACATTTATTACCTGCAGTTGATATAGCTGTACAGGATAAGTGTACTATATTTTTCCCTTCTCTGTATACACAGAGGAAAATATTCTTTTTGTCAATATATACTTTGTCAGTCCCGTAGAAATTTCCATTGAGCAAAATATCCGCATCACCTGGGTTTACTTCAACCTTTCGCTGGAGATACAAAAGTAAATTGCTGCAATAGCCTAAGGAATCATCATTTTTTAGATAAAAAGAATCCCTAGGGGTACTGATGCCGGCTATATTGCTATCCAGCGGATGTGTAGACACCAAGCAGACGTTTTTGCCATTGCCATTATTATTTACCTGCCAGATATTGAAGTTATTCTGCCGATAGGACGGCGTATTGATGACGTAACAAGTGTCTCCGCTGTAAAACCAGTACTTGGACGGAAGCTGGTATGAATTAAGGAAAACAATGGGCCTTCCTTTTGCAGCTATCCTGATACTATTTACCCACTCCTTATTATTCCTTGCTTCTTTAAATATCGGAATGTTGATGGGAGTGAGATTGAAGAAGAGGATTATTCTCAATGCAAGTAATGCGAAGAACGTAATGATTGCACTGGTATAAAAAACAATATGCCATCTTTTCCTGTTTTCAAAATAATTATACGAAAGGATGGACAGGCAACTGATAGCCGGGATTGTCCAGTTTGCCTCTATTCTCCCATTTAAAGAAGATAGGAAAAAGAACAAATATATACCGGCAGCAATATACTTAAGAGCCTTTTCTAATTTATCAATCGGTTTTTTAATAATACAAACAGAGATAAAAAGCCAGCCGAATAAAGGCCCTGCAAGCGCTAATTGCCCAAGCAAATATTCTGAAGTAAAATTAAATTCATAAGGCCGGCTGTTCCTGTCCCAAAGGTGATAGTAGACGGAAGGGAAACCATGAGCATATTGCCAATATAGTTGAGGCAAAAACAGGGCAATGCCCGAAGCAGCAGCGATGTATATATGTTTTCTTTTGAAAAGAGAAGGATTAGATAATACGGTAAAACCAATAACGAGTATGCCATGATATTTTGTATAAAGCATCAGCGCCATGCTGATACCCCAGATGATGGCATTTTTCAGGGAATTTTCATTTAGTAATCTTTTATAGCAATATAAAAAAAGCGTAACAAAGAATAATAGCGGTATATCCGGGACTGCGATAAAACCTGCAAAATTTAATACCGCAAAATTCAATATGATCGCATAAAAAAGTTTTTTATTAGATGGTGATACAATCTTTTCTAATAATAATATTGACCCCGTAGCAACCGTTACCATAAATAACCGTACGCCCAGTTCATTATGAAATATGGCGTATCCTGCTTTGATCATAAGTGCAATCATCGGAGGATGGTCATAGTATCCCCATGCGGGGAAACGGGAATATATCCAATAATAGGCTTCGTCATCAATTAACCCGGTATTATATGCCTGAACCAGATTCAATACTGTAAAAACAATATAGAATGCTACAGAAAGAACCCGGTTGTTTTTTGATGGTAAAGAAAACATGATTTGAAATTTGGGGCAATTTACCTGAACTTTTATAAACTGTATTTTTGTGTAAGCTCATTGCATGTATACGCAATAGTTTCTTCTAAGGTCCTGTAATGAAAACCGGGGAATTTTCTTAAGAACAGAGAGTTGTCATATACAACGGAACTAAGAGCTGCCGCTGCTGTTTCTTTTGTTATCAATGGGGCTTTCCCGGAAAAAAAACTTTTTAAGGCTTCCCATCGCCAGACTGTTTCTGCAATGCTTCTTGTAACTTTCTTGTAAGGCGCTTTTTTATTAAATTCCATTGCCATTAATGAAAAGAGGTCTTTGAAACTTCTGTTTTCCGATGAGATAATAAACCTTTCAGCCACGATATTACTTTCCATTAACAGAATCATTGCTTTTGCAACATCCCTTACATCTACAAAGCCGCCTGTGCTATCCGTATACCATGGGAATTGATTATAAGCGCTTTTAAAAAGTCCGGTAGAGCCTTTATCCCAATCGCCTGGCCCTAATATAACGGTAGGATTTATGATTACGGCTTCCAGTCCTTCTCCAATGCCTCGCCATATTTCCATTTCAGCAAGGTGTTTACTCTTTCCATAATTACTGTTATTGGCATTTTCAGCCCATTTCATTTTTTCAGAAATTATTTCCCCTTGCCGTAACCTGCCTAAAGCAGCGACACTGCTAACGTGTACAATTTTTCTTACACCTGTTTCAATAGCAGCATTGACGATATTTGCCGTGCCCTCTATGTTGCTCTTGAATAGCTTGTACTTGTCTTTCGGATTAAAGGAAACCATGGCGGCGCAGTGGTACACCTTTTCCGTACCCTGCATGGCTTCATAGAGGCCTGTTATATCAAAAAGGTTACATTGTATTTGTGAAAACAAAGGTGAACTGATGCCTGCAACAGGAGTTGTATTATATAAAGCCGTTACATTATTGCCCTGCGATATTAATTGGAATATTAATTCCCTGCCTAACAGTCCGGAACCCCCGGTAACAAGAATCATTTATAAAAATTAATGTAAATAATGCTCAAAAATACTAAACCCTGTGTATAAAAAAGGCCTTCATTCTGGAAGGCCTTTTATTTCGTTTTTTATTTTATTTATTTTCAAGTGCTTCAACTCTTTTCAGCAGTTCTTCAATTTTTTTGTTTTGAACATCAATGATTTGTTGTTGTTGCTGCACAGCTTCAATCAGCGGTACAACAAATGTAGCATACCTTAGCGCATATTTACCATTGACTTTTGTGGGTTTAACCACACCGCTGAAGTTATATCCGATCTTATTAGCAGCAGCTTCTACTTCCTGAGCTATAAGCCCGTTATAAGTTTTTTGTTCAGCAAGGACAGTTCTTTGTTTAAATTGCTTAGACCCGATTTTATCGAGCAAAGCAGCGGTTTTAGCAGCTTCCATATTTTTGCCCTGGCGAAGAGAGTTGATTCTTGCAACTCTCAAAGTTTGCATTTTTTCACGATTCATCAGGCTGAAATCATAATGATAGTTTACAGGGCGTAATTGCATAATGAATGCCAGACCTCCATTATCTGTTTTGATATCTCTTTTGAAACGGCCATCGCTAAGCACGCTCCAGTCTACAGCGCCGCCAATGGCTTGTATATTGTCATCTCCCAATCTTATTTCATTGTCTGTTTCTGCTAAAGCATTAAACCCGATTGCGGTAGAATTGGTAACATCCATATCGTTAGTGATGTCATAGCAGTCTGCACCGGTACCGACAGCCGTATTTTCAGCACCACTGATGCCATAGCTAAGAGAATAGCCGCCAACTGCTGTGTTATAATAACCATCTTCATTGGATATCATAGCATTACTACCAACGGCGGTATTGATGTTGCCACCGCCGTAGTAATCGTCGTCGTAAGCCAGTGCTCCGAAACCAATACCTACACTTTCATTGTCACTCGTACTCGAAAGCATGGCATAAGCGCCAACAGCTACGTTGTAAGACCCGGTATCATTAGACAAAAAAGCCTTGCGGCCCAGGCCAACATTATAAACACTTAAAGTACGGTCGATACCAACACCGACGCTGTCACCAATAAATATATTGTTCAAACTGATTTCACCGGACTTAATATTATTGATCCTTAAACGGAGTGGTTTATTATCTATGGTACCCAGGAAATTTTTTGCCGTATCAGTACCGGTATTACCAGTAAGGCTCCAGCCGGGGAAATTTCCGGTTGTAACTACTTTTGTCCATGAAGGGGAAGCTGTAGTGCCTGTATTATAATAATAGCCTACTCCTAATGTAGTATTAGTGTTGTATATCAACAGGCTTGTAGCTGGTGTAGCAATTGTAGAAGCATCCGTCAGGCTTGTTAAGCTAACTCTTGGAATCAAAAGTCCCTTATTAGTAGCAATAATATCCAGTTTGGCACTTACATCGGGTGCCGTTGCCGTGGAGGCAATACTCACATTTTGTGCATTTGCCCAATTGCTTGCCAGCAAGAAAGAAAATACTGCGTAGAAGATTTTTTTCATCATTTTTTCGTTTT
>CAZKPH010000017.1:7287-17190 GCA_964554605.1 uncultured Ferruginibacter sp. | reverse complement strand
GTGAACATGATAGAGTGGCTGGAGGAATATTTATCTGCACAAAAAATAACACTACTATTAGTTACACACGACAGGTATTTCCTGGACACCGTTTGCAACGAGATAATGGAAATGGATGACGAAAAAGTATACCTGTATAAAGGAGATTACGATTATTTCCTTGAACAAAAAAGCCTACGCATCGATGTCCTGCAAAGTGAACTGAAAAAAGATAAGAATATTTTCAGAAAGGAACTTGATTGGATGCGAAAGCAACCCCGGGCACGTACAACCAAATCCAAATCGAGGCAAGATGCTTTCGCTACTCTTGAAGAGAAACTTAGCCGGCAAAAATCAACACAGGAACTTTCCTTACAAGTAAAAATGAGCCGGCTGGGAGGAAAAATACTTGAAATGAAGAAAGTATATAAAAGGTATGGCGACAAGATTCTATTGAAAGGGTTTGATTATACATTCAAAAAAGGTGAACGCATAGGGATTATTGGAAAAAACGGAGTAGGAAAATCTACGTTCCTTAAAATAGCGCTCCAGTTGGAACAACCCGATAGTGGCAAAATCAACCATGGAGATACAGTTGTATTTGGCAATTTCAGCCAAGAAGGCCTTACTTACAAAGAAGATAAAAGAGCAATAGAATACGTAAAAGATTTTGCTGAATTCTTTCCATTAACCGACGGAAGTAAAATATCTGCATCACAGTTCATGGAAAAATTCGGCTTTAATTCCGAACAACAATACACCCCTTTGAGTAAGCTAAGTGGCGGCGAAAAAAAAAGGTTGCAACTCCTTACCATTCTCTTTAGAAATCCAAACTTTCTTATTCTGGATGAGCCTACCAATGACCTCGACCTCCAAACACTCAGGATACTTGAAGAATTCTTATCCGACTTTCCCGGCTGCATACTCATTGTAAGCCACGACAGATATTTCATGGATAGATTAGTGGAACACCTTTTTGTTTTCGAAGGAAATGGGGCAATAAGGGATTTCCCCGGCAATTACAGCATTTACAGAATAGCTGCTGAAGAAGTGCCCCCTACACCCAAAAAAGAAAGTGCCGGGAATAGCCAGGAAAACCAACTACCGCCTGCCAATACAGACAATAAAAACAAACTAACTTTTAAAGAAAAATTTGAATTAGAAAACATCGAAAAAGAATTGCCGCTCCTGCAACAGGAAAAGAATGACCTCGAAATAAAAATATCACAGCAAAACCTGCCCTTTACCGAACTCCAAAAAATTACCGTGCGTATTAGTGAACTAATCAATCTGATAGATGCGAAGGAGCTTCGTTGGCTGGAATTAAGTGAGAAAAAATAATACCCTAACCTATTACTTCTTCTCGTGTACCGTCAAAAGTATTGGTAATATAAGCTTCAGGGTTTATTCCGAACTGCTTTTGATAATCTTTCCCAACCCTTTGGATAAAATCATCAACTGCTTCATCCTTTACAATATTTATAGTACATCCACCAAAACCGCCGCCCATGACCCTGGAGCCAATTACATTTATATATTCCGATGCTTTATCTACCAGGAAATCCAGTTCCGGACAACTGACTTTATACAATCTGCTCAATCCATAATGTGTAGCATACATAAGGCGCCCGAGTTCTGCAATATTATTTTGTTGTAATAAAACGGCAGCCTGTTGTGTTCTCCCAATTTCTTCCACTACGTATTTACAGCAATCATATACCGCCGGTTCCATAACATCTTTAAAAGGTTCAATCCCGGCAACATCTTTTATGTCACGAAAAGAATGAACACCTAGTTTTTCTTTCAAAAGCGCCAAACCTTCTTCGCAACGTTTTCTACGAATATTATATTCACCTGATGCCAGGCTATGGTGAACCTTTGTATTCATCAATACAATTTTGTACCCTTCCAGGTCCAAGGGCAAGTGCTGATAAGCCAACGTCTTGCAGTCTAACATGATAACATGGCCTTTTTGCCCCATCATATTGGCAAACTGATCCATAATACCGCATTTCACATTGGGGAAATTATGTTCTGCCCGTTGGCATAGCTGTGCCAGTTCGATCCTTGTAAGGCCACAGGAAAATATTTCATTAAGAGCAAACGCCAATCCTCCCTCAACAGCAGCAGAAGAACTCATGCCAGAGCCTCTGGGAATATCCCCGCCAAATACACAATCAAAACCCCTGATGTTTTTTTTGAGTAAAAGAAACTCATTTACCACACTTAATACATAATTCTTCCATCCTTCTGACCTTTCTACAGAAGTAATTTTTACGGAAATTTCTTCATTAAAATCAAAAGAACGGAAATGAATATCATCTGAGTTGTTTGCAGCTATAGCGTAATATACGCCTTTATCAATGGCTGCCGGAAGCACATACCCGTCGTTATAATCGATATGTTCGCCAATGATATTAATCCTTCCGGGGGAAAAAAACAAACGTGGCTGTGTGCTGAATTTTTCCTGGTAACACTTAAGTATTTCGGGAACAATCATGACAAAATATTTAATTGATAAATGCCAATTTATAAACCGTAGTAAAGCTTATACTTGTATCAGCATCAAGCTTTATTAGCCCAAGCCCATTATTAAAAGCATCCGGAGCGCCGCTTAGATTTTCTATCGCAATACTTTTGCGATGGTCCGGTATATATATTTGCAAATAAGGGTATGAAGCATCGGGATGGATTTCAAGCTGGAGTTTCCTGTTATTATCTCTCAAAACACACAAAGGCTGGTTTTTAGAAAAATCAAGCTGGTAACAATTATCGAAGGATGTTTTTTCAATTTGTTTTAATGAACTAAACTCCTGAAACGGAAGCAAATTCCCGGTAGGTATTAGTTCTGCATCAAACTCAACAATAGATTCACTCTTAAACTGCAGAAAAAGTTCATTTACCGATCCTCCGAATGTGAAATAAGGATGCCAGCCATCCTGGACAGGCATTGCCTTTCCGCTCCTATTTATTACTTCTGAAGTAATTGTTAATGTATTGCCGGCAGACAAAGTATATGTTACGACACAATCATATTCAAAAGGATATCCTTCATCAGCTATACGATACTCATGCAATAGCTTAACAGAAACGCCTTTTTCATCAACTTTTTCATCAATAACCTTGAAAATACCATCATATAATAATCCATGGTGCCCATTCTTCCCGAGAAAAAATTTACTTACTTTATATTCATTGCCACCAAAAGAATAAGTTGCATTTTTCAGCCGGCAAACAAAAGGGGAGAGTTTGCAACTCTTAAATCCGCCGGAAGTTACATTGCTGGCAAAATCATCCGCAGATGCATAATTATCAATTACATTAAGAACCGTACCGTCTACACTGATATTAAATGCATGTAACACAGCCCCACAGAAAGGAATAATCTCTGCAGAGGCGTTGTTGGTTCCGTCTTTCAGAATGATTTTCTGAAAGCCTTGTTCTGATTTTTTTTCAATTGCAAACATAACGATACAAACATAGCAAATAATTTTATATAGACTTATTAAAAAACTAATTTTATATTAGAGAATATTTATCATCTTCTATTAAATGAATTTTATAAGCAGAAACAAACCTTACCTGGCAATATCAGTTAGCCTGATTATTTTTTTCTTCCCCTTCTTCCTGAGTGGCAGGTATACTGTATTTCCCATAATTGATAATCTGGATTGCCTTTACGTATGGAATAAAATTGCGGCTTCGCCGAAATACTTATTTGCATACCCTTCGGCCATTGTAGCGGAATATATGAATGGGATACCAAGGTTTACCCTGGAAAATGGCATTAATGTACTCTTTGTACTAAATATTTTTCTCCCGTCATTCTATGCCTGTGCCATCTATCTTATCCTTATACATACTGTTGCATGCTTCAGTATGTATTTCTTCGCCGATAAATATTTATGCCCGAAAGATAAATATGTATCCGTACTGGCGGGGCTTTTATACGGGCTGCAAAACTTTGTATATGCCTATAGCTTTAGCCTGGCTCTTTTGCCGGTGGTGATATCATCTTTCATAACTTTTTATAAAAAGAAACCTCAGGCAAAAGAATGGCTATTCATTATATTATTCCCGTTCCTTTCCAATTTTCAGTCGGTAGGTATCTTTATTGTACTTGGCTGGGGCATAACAACAGTTTTTTTTATGACGCAAAGAAAGGCTGGCTGGAAATTGATCTTACCTGCCGTAATAATGGCAATAGTTTATTACATTAACAATTTTCCCACTTTGAACAATCTTTTGTTCAACACATATTTTGTTTCGCACAGATCCGGGTTCCTCTATCACCCCGAAACTGTAAAAATATTGCCTGGCTGGCATTGGAGTATGTTTTCTGTTTTAAAATTATTATTTCATTACAAAATATTTATACTGGGGGCATTGGTATTATTTATGCTCCGCAAAAAAAAGCATTCGCAAGCAAGGATTCTTACAATAATATTATTACTGATCGTTCTCTTTGAAATGGAATATTTTCTTATCAACAATAATGTTGTAGAATTTCTTAAGGGGCATTCCACTATTTTGAAAATGTTTCATTTCAACAAAATATTCGTTTTCAAACCGTTTCTATTAGCGGTAGCTTACGCTATTTGCCTCGGCTATATTTTTTCTTATCTGAAAAATAAAACAGCACGGTCTGCCACCCTTATTGCTGCCGTAATTTTTTTATCATCAGGATCATTGCACTGGAAGCCTTTTTTAGGAAAAACATGGACAGAAACAGGAAGGCCTTTTGAAGGATATTATTCTCCCGATCTTTTCCGCCAGATAAAAAAAAATATCGGGCTTCCAGAAAATGAATACAAGGTGGCTTGTTTTGGTATACATCCCGCCGCCGCATTATACAACGGATTGTATACCGTAGACGGCTATATCAATAATTACCCTTTATCTTATAAAGAAAAATTCAGAAAAACCATAGAAAAAGACCTGAAGATCATTCACGAAAAGTACGGATTTAAAGAATGGGATTTTGAAACAACAGGACACCGCTGTTATTTGCAAAATGACGTTTCTGTTACCTGTACGGGCGGCAGTATGCTCATTGATAAAACAAACCCTGCTGGCAGCCCTCAAATTGTACACTGGAATATCTCCGCCTTACAGGAACTTGGCTGCAGGTACATTATTTCTTCTGTTGAGCTAAAAACAGACGAACAAAACAAATTACAGATAGCCGGCCATTTTGAGAATCAATTCTATTCTCTTTTTCTTTACAAAATCTAATTCAATACAAATAATAAACCAGCATGTCTATTATCAAATCGCCGATTCAATATTACAACAACATACAACTGGAATATTTTAGCCAGAAGATCAAGAAAACGATGGTGCCGGTAAATTCGCCTTATGTACACAGGCACGTAGAAGAGTTGGTTAAATTCGGGAAAATAACCCGTAAAGACAGGGTACTTGATGTAGGATGCGGCATGGGAAAATATACATTGAACCTGCTCAGCAAGGGCTACCAGGTTGAAGGGCTAGACATCAATGCCTTTTTGCTACAACAATTTCTCAGGTACAACGACAATCGCTTCCCTGTTAAATTGCATCTTGCGGATATCATTGAAGCCCCCGAAGAATTGAACGGGCAATTCGATTATGTAATTGGTTTTATGGTACTGCATCATTTGCATATTTTACATACTAGTTTTCAATCCATGTACCGCTTACTGAAACCCGGAGGAAAAATAATTTTTCTCGAACCTAACCCATTCAACCCGCTTTTCCATTTACAAATATGGGTTACCCCTAAAATGAGTTATAAAGGAGAAAAGGGATTGCTGGACATGACAAAAACCAAACTAACCAGATCGCTTCATTTTGCAGAATTCAACGATATACAAATATCCCGTTTTGGCATGCTCCCTCCGGCATTATACAATAAAAGCATTGGAAACAAAACAGATCATTTCATTTCAGGGATCAGGCTACTATCCCCTGTTATGGCATTTCAACTTATATCAGCAACAAAACCTGTCATCATTTGATACAGCACCCCATTATATCATACCCGCAGAAGGCTCATTCCCTTACCAGGAAAATTGAGGATTTTTCTTTCTGGTACCAGCATCGGAATGAAATTTTATTGCGTATTGCCAATAAGTATATTACTCCTGCCAGTACAGTATATGATCTCGGGGGCGGAAACGGAATTGTTACTCAAAAACTGGAACAAGCGGGATACAATTGCATATTAGTTGAAGCAATGCCGGAAGCTGTTGCCATTGCCCGGGAAAGAAATATTTTCCAAACCCTCCAAATACCTATACAAGAATTTACCCTGGAAAACCTTGATACTATATTATTACTGGATGTACTGGAACATATAGAAAACGATACAAAGATTATCCAACAACTTCGTAAACAGATTTCCGATAATGGGACACTTATTATTACCGTTCCGGCTTTCAATCACCTGCAAACGGATATCGATAAAGAGATAGGCCATTTCAGAAGGTATACGCTACGCTCGCTAACGAAACTGTTAGTTGAGAATGGATATACGGTACAATACCGAAGCTATTTTTTCTCACTCCTTTATATCCCCTTTCTTTTATTCAGAGTATTGCCTTTCAAGATTGGGCTTAGGAAAACAAATACCGAAAAAAGAAGGGGCCAGGAACATTTTGCCGGAAAAAAAAGGCTTAACTTATTTCTAAAAAAACTTTTTCATTGGGAATGCTATTGCATAAAAAATAAAATACCGGTTCCTTTGGGTACTAGTTGCATTATCGTAGCAACCCCTAAACAAACCCTACCATGAGTTATACCAACAACCACTTTGAACTTTATCTTTTCACAACAGATACGGAACTGGCGCAAAGGTGCCTGAATAACGGCGTAGATGGAATTATTATAGACTGGGAAAACAAGGAAAAAAATACAAGACAAGAGGGATACCCCACGCAAATAAATTATGATACCGTCGAAGACCTTTGTAGAATGAGGAAAAATGTAAAAGGTACCATTCTTTGCCGGGTCAACAAATTTGATCCCAACTATTCGCCACTGGAAATCAATGAAGCAATTGCAAATGGCGCAGATGAAATATTTTTACCAATGGTAGCAACCAGAGAAGAAGTAGAGAAAGCCCTCAATATTGTAAATGGCAGGTGTAAAGTAGCCATATTAACGGAAACAGAAGAAGCTATTCAGATAGCGCCATCACTGGCAGACCTTCCTCTTTCCAGAGTTTATATCGGATTAAACGACCTTCATATCAGCAGAAGATCTTCCACCCTGTTTGAACCTTTATGGGACGGCACGGTAGCAAAACTTAAAACCACTTTTTTAAATTTTCCGCTAGGTGTAGGAGGCATAACACATCCCGATAAAGGAAGCCCTATCCCTTCCAGGCTTTTGATAGAATACTACATGGGTCTCAATATTAACTTCAGTTTTTTGAGGCGCTCATTTCTTAAAGACATTAATACATGTGGTATAGAAGAAACTCTGACGGCAATCAGGAATGATATTGATAATTACAGGGCTGTAAAAAAACATAATGCGGAAGAAATAAATACACTTTTACGGTCTTATACACGATCCGAAAAATGAAAAGAAAACTATTATTACTATACGCCGCCTCTTCGGCACACCGACAAGAATTCCAGTCAATAGCACCTGAATGGGATATTGTCGCTACAACCGACAAGTACCAGGCGGCAGAGCTCATAGAATATGCAGAAGTTGTTATGGGGAACCATTTCCTTTCAGAATCTCTCCCTTACAATAAAAACACTTTACGCTGGATACAAACTAATTCCGTAGGTATTGATATTATTATTCAAAAATGCGGGGTGCTGCCTGCGAACATTATTTTCACCAATGCAAAAGGCGTCTATAACGATGAGATCAGTGAACACACATTAGCCCTGATATTTTCTCTTTTGCGTAACCTCCACTATGTCCGGGATAACCAGCTTTCACATAATTGGAGCAGGCCCGAACAACTGCCCTTGCTAAAAGGGCAAAGAGTACTGATAACCGGGTATGGCAGTTTAGGGAAAAGTATTGCAGAAAAATTATCAATACTGGGATGTACGGTCTATGGGATAAATACAAGCCCCGGTATCATTATTACAAATAACGAACAGCGGCAAATAGGGAATTGGAGGGAATTATTGCCAAAAACGGACATCCTTATTTCATTGCTTCCGGCTACTCCCGCTACAAAACATTTTATCGGTAAAGAAGAATTGGAAAAACTTCCTGCTAATGCAATAGTGCTTAATATTGGACGGCCAGAAACGTTGGATGAACAAGCATTATACGCCTTGCTTATCTCAGGAAAAATAAAAGGCGCAGCGTTGGATGTATTCAAAGAAGAACCGCTCAATGAAAAGCACCCTGCCTGGAATATCCCCAACCTGATTATTTCGCCGCACATGGCGAGAAGCCGTGAGGTAAAACCCCCATTTCAATTTGAACCATTATTTGTACAAAATTTCAAAAGGTACATTTCCGGCGGGCAATTATTGAACATCGTTGATATGAAAAAAGGATATTGATGAAGATTAGTTTTATTATACCTGTATTTAATAATAGCAAAACCATCGTTGCGCTGGCAAATGAACTCCGTAAAACTGCAGAGGAGAATACCTGGGAGTTTGAAAGTATTTTTGTAGATGATTCCAGCAGTGACGATTCTGTATCTGTGATAAAAAACAATACCGATGAAAAATGTATCGGGATTAAACTGCTGGCAAATCAGGGGCAAAGCACCGCCTTACTTGTCGGTATGCAATATGCCACCGGGGAATTTTTTGTAACCTTAGATGCAGACCTTCAGGATAAGCCTTCATTTATACCATTACTCATTAATGCATTTGATGAAAAAACAGATGTTGTTTTCAGCGCCAGGAGCGGGCAATATGAACAAAAAAGAAAACTTGTTTCTGCCAGAATTTTCAAATACCTGCTGCATATTCTCAGTAATAAAAGGCTTCCGGTCAATGCGTGCCTTTTCTTTGCAATCCGTCAACAATCTGCCCGGAAACTATTACGTTTTTCCGGTGCACGTCCATATCTTCTGGCGGCAATTGCAAAATGCAGGTTACACTGTTCCAGTGTTCTCTACGAAAGGCCTGTCAATGAACACGGGCCAGGCAGTTATAATTTTTTCAAAAGATGGAAAGTAGCTTACAAAGGCATCCTCAATTTTTTCCTGTTGAAAGAAAAAGAAATAGATTTTTCATTGATTGAACTAATAAAAACGCCCCCGGGATTTTCCAAACGGGAGCGTTCTTAGTTAATGAACACAAGCAATCATGAATTAAAGATTCTGCAGGTAATTTTTTATACTCTGCAATGTTGTCCTCGACGGATTTATATTTATCATTTGATACTCACTCGCTGAAGAAGTAGTAGTAACAAAACTATTATGCCCCAGATAAAAGAAATTGCCATCTTTTGAAATTGTAATTACAGTAACAGATTTTCCTAAGGGTAATTTATCACTTGTAAATTTCTTTGAATCTCTTTCACCGTACATTCCTGCAATGGCAGTATAATCGTTAAAGGAAACAAAAGCAAGAGTATTGGCATTTGTAAATCTCGATGGTAATTTAGCCGCCACCTTCACCAATGCTGTATTTTGCCCCGCATCAGGTTTATAGTTACAATTAATCCATTGCAACGTACTGAAAGCTACTTTGCAATTTCCCCCATCGGTTTGTACATGATTATTCCCGCCGGCAGTATCAGTATTCAGTACCCAATTGTACTTTTCAAAACTAATTTCGCTACCCGAATAGAAACCCAAAATCCCACTCGCGGCATTAGGATGGAATTCAACTTCAACTTTTTTGTTCTGTGCCAGCCTCAATTGTTTCCCATTCAATGTGGCTTGCATAAAAAAAGCGCCGGCCGATACCAGGAGATTATCTCCGGAAGTTGTCGGCTTCGACATTT
>CAZKPH010000017.1:0-7277 GCA_964554605.1 uncultured Ferruginibacter sp. | reverse complement strand
TTGCAGGAAATCTCCTTTCGTTAAAAGCAGGTTGGATGATATAGCTATCTTCCCGCTTACCGTATGTCCAAGGCTATCTGTAAAAGCGGCTGCAGGTATACCACAGGAAAGCCCGGAAGCAGTAACAAAAACTGTGTCTGTTTCAACATTGACACTATCAACATCATTTGGTTTGGCAAGCCCTGTTTTAAGCGTACCAACCGGCATGTGGGAATTTACCGTAGGATACCATGTGGAATCCGGCCCTGATACCTGGTTGGGATCAGGAATAAAAGCATCCATTTCCTTTATACAGGAATGCAACAATAGCCCCAAAGGCAAAATCAATAAAAAAACATAATATTTCCTCATACCTATAAAAGGTTTTACATTCAGATTCTATTTACCAGTATTTTGTTGCCTGTACTCACGGAATGTCCAAACGCAGGCCCACATGCATTCCCAACGCATTATACTTTTGTTTCAGCGTAAGGGTTTCCTTACTCATCGGCCTCAAATTATATCGAAAATAAGGTTCTGCCATTACATGCAGATAATCATTGAGCTTGTAATAAAATGCCACCCCGCCGGACAGTGCTACACCAATATTACTTCTAAACTGATAATCTGAAGCGGATTTTCCTGTTGTTATATTTACAGGCTTATATGTAGAATCCAATACATCCCCGCGTTGCCAACTGTAAATATTCACCATTGCCCCGGCATTGATATTAACATGCAATTTGCCGTTCCCAAATTCATAACCCAGTAATAACGGTATATCCAAAGAACGGTAACGGTTATTAGTTACTTTCTTTCTTGATCCTGTTATTGTATAGCTTCCTGTAGTGTCTCCGGTTTGCGGATCAATTATATAAGTTACCTGAACCAGGTTGTCCTGTACATATGTAAACTTTTCGTTTATCTGGCTAAAATTAATTCCGGTTTTCACACTGATTCCGTTCTTAAACACCTGGGAATATCTGAAACCAGCGCTGAATGCAGATGCGATCTTTGTACTTTCCCTTCTTTTTTGAAGATATGCCGAATGAGGAGTGTCTGTAAATGTCCTGAAAATATAATCCGGACCAAAATATACCTCAAAATATCTTTTATTTATTGCAGCATCTTTTTCTACCTGCGGGCAATCCGGCAAGTAAACATGCGGCGTATTATTGCCTCTCATGGAAAATGCATCCCTGCCAACAGGCACTAAGGTCAATTTTTCCGCTTTGCTACGCATCATTTCGTTGTTGCTTTCAGCAGTAATAACAATAGCATCTTCTGCCGCCAATACATCTGTTTCACCTGAGGTGATATCCGTTTCCTTAACCCTGTCATTTATCCGGGTCTTTACAATAGTTTCCATCGGTAACCCCTTTGATACATTATCATCAAAACTCACTATCGTAACTGTCAAACCTTTATGGCCCAACATTTCCTTTTTCGTTTTTGCTGCAGGCAAAAGCCTTTCCCTTACAGAAATTTCCGGCGCTGCGATAATATCGGGCCTATCCTTAGTTTCCGGTGAGGGTAGTTTCGCAATAACAGCATTACCCTTATTGTGAGAAACAATTAAATTTTTCTCAGGCTTACCAGGCCTACCTGCTTTTGAAAACATGAAATAAGAAACCGAAAGCCCTGCCAAAATAATAGTGCCGAGTAAAATTGTTTTACCCCTGAAGAAAATAAAGCCTTTTGGCCTGCGTTTCCTGCGTTCTTCCATAATCCTGTTCCACATGCCTTCGGGCACTTCGGAAACATAATCACCGAATCCGCCTTTTATAAAATCGTCAAATTTTTCTATCTCACTCATACGGCAATTTTATGCAGTTGCATAATTTGTTTTTGTAACATAGCCCGGGCCTTCACTAACTGGCTCCTGCTTGTTCCTGGCTGTATACCAAGCATTTCGGCTATTTCATCGTGCTGATACCCCTCAATCACATAAAGGTTGAAAACGATGCGGTAACCATCGGGCAAACTATTAATCAAATCCATCAATTCCTTTTGCGTCAGGTGCGAATAGGCAGAGGGCTCCAGGAAATTCTCATCTTTATCCTTGATCTCATACCCGTTCACCTCTTTTTCATAACGTCTGAGAGAATATTTTTTCAATGCGGTATTTACAACTATCTTTCGCAGCCAGCCCTCAAAAGAACCCTGGAATTTGAACTGATGTATTTTGTCAAAAATCTTTATAAAAGCCTCCTGCAGAATATCTTCTGCATCCGCTGCATTACGGGCATATCGATTACACACGCCCATCATACGGCCGCTGTATTTGAGGAATATCTCCTTCTGTGAAGCAGCATCCTCTTCCATGCAAGCTTTTATTAACTGCTCTTCGGTCAAGTTGTTACCTTTCGTTTACACCGGTCGCCTTATTCCAAGACACTATTTTTTCTCAGATTGTTGCCCGGCCGGATTGTTACTTTTAAATTAGTACATTTCCAACAAAATTTATAATTCTCACGGGAAAATCTTATCTTAAATACAAATTCCACCCTCTATATGAACGAAGCTGATACAGATATTATACTGACAATCAAACGACTACGTGCAGAAAACGAAAGCCTTAAAGAGCAGTTAAAAACGCTGGAAGAACTGCTTTCTGATAAGAACAGGCAAATCATCCTGCTGGAAGAAAAAAACTCCGAAGCATCCGGGCTAAAAAGTAATTTTGATAATCAGGCTGATGAAATGGGTATACTCCATTCACATATTTTGCATCTCAAACAACAAATAGAAAGTTCAGGTACCCGTTACCGGGAACTGGAAGGCGAAACCGGGCAGTTGACAGTTATGAAAGACCAGTTAAGTATTATTGAAGGCAAATACTGCCATGTACAAAGCCAACTGAAAGATCTCCAGCAACAAATTCAGATACTTGAAGAAAGGAATATCCTGTTACGCCAAAAAAATAATGGCCTCACCGAGTTTCGCAGCAATACGGAATCCTGTTAACAAATAAAAATCCATATACTTGCATTAGTTATTCCCTTTTTCTACTTTGTAGTATAAAATTTTATACTATGGGCTTACAAAGAATCCACCTGCAAAAAAAACTCATTCTGGTTTTTGCTTTGGTGGGCATTATTGCCATGTTCCTTCCCTGGATCAAAATTGAGATATTCGGTTTTAGTCAAACCATCAACGGGTTACACAAATGGGGGTATCTCATTTTCCTTTGCTTCGTAACGGCAGGCGCACTTGCCCTAACGGGCAACACTACTAAGAGCCTCGAGAAACTGTTCTGGCTTATCACTACAGGATCTGGCGCCATTGCCTCCCTTATCCTTATTATCAGTTTCTTCAGGGCTAATAGCGGAGGCTTTAATTTCCTAACCTATGGCTTTTATCTTACCCTCATAGCTTTCGTAGGGTTACTTCTGTCTACTGTGTTAATAAAGGACACAACAACTTCTGAAGAAACAGGCAATATGGGAGACAAAAACTGAAACAGTAAAAAACCACATAACACCTGCCAGGCCTATATGCCAGTCAGAAAAAGTATTCCACACGAGGAATACTTTTTTATTTGCCTCATTTAAAGGAATTTTGCAAATAAATACTATGAATAATATTGCAGATATAAGAAAAGATTACAAGCTCAGGAATTTTTCGGAAAAAGAAGCAGCAGATAACCCTACAGAACAATTTACGCAGTGGTGGAATGAAGCTATCCATAGTAAAATAGAAGAGGTAAACGCCATGACCCTGGCAACTGCTGATGCCGATGGAAAACCATCTGCCAGGATTGTCCTGTTGAAGGGGTTCGATAAAAAAGGGTTTGTTTTCTTTACTAATTACCTAAGCCAGAAAGGAAAGGAACTCGCCGAAAACCCAAAGGCTTGTATGGTTTTTTACTGGAAGGAACTGGAGCGGCAGGTAAAAATTGAAGGTGCAGTAAAAAAACTCAAGCCCACAGATAATGACACATACTTTTTTTCCAGACCTGAAGGAAGCCGCATAGGAGCATGGGCATCTCCCCAAAGCCAGGTAATACCGGGCAGGGAATTATTGGAAGCCAATGTAAAAAAATACCAACAGCAGTTTGCAGGCAAACCGATTCCCCGCCCCAAACATTGGGGAGGTTATATACTTATACCCAACCTTGTAGAATTTTGGCAGGGGGGGCCAAGCCGCCTGCACGACAGGATTCAATATACATTCCGTGGAAAGGACAAATGGATAAAAGAACGTCTGGCTCCATAACAAAAAAGGCTGATACCTCCAGAGAAGTATCAGCCTTTCGCTTTCAAGCAGCAAAATAATTATTTTGTTTTTTTGGGGGCTGCTTTCTTAACAGCTTTTGCAGGCCTGGATTTACCAAAAGAGCCTTTAGCAATTTTTCCTTTTTTTGTTTTTATATCTCCACGTCCCATAATATAATATCGGTTTAGACAAGATTGATAAATGATGATAAAAAAGCAAGGTAAGAAATTTACCTTGCTTTTAATGTTGTCGGGCTAAGCATTACAATTTAGCGGATAATTCTTTACCTGCTTTGAATTTAGCAACTTTTTTAGCTTTGATCTTAATAACCGCACCTGTTTGAGGGTTACGTCCGTTACGGGCTGCTCTTTTGGATACAGAGAAAGTACCAAAACCAACCAAAGTAACTTTACCACCAGCTTTTAAAGTTTTTGTAACAGCAGCAACAAATGAATCTAAAGACGCATTTGCCTGGGTTTTTGTAATACCAGCGTCGTCAGCAATTTTTGCAATTAATTCAGCTTTGTTCATAATAAAAATGTTTGAGAATTTTTAACTGGAACAAATATAGATGCTTTTTGATTCCGACAAAATTATTTATTTAAAAAAAAGAGTGAAAAAAATTGCTGTAAACCGCAAGCAATAAGGGATTGAGGCTTACCCGGCAATCCCCGGAGAAATGGAAGAATTTAACCACGAATTACTGAAATCCGCTTCCACAAAGGATTTTAGCTTACAATTCAATAAAATTCAATCCCCGTGCGGATTTGAAATAATATACAAATGAATTCGAATTTAAAAAAATTTAAAAAAATTATGCACAAAATATCAAACCATGTGCATAACTGACCTGAATGCAATGAACTGGTCTCCCCATTTCTGAAAGGCTCTTTGCCGCATTGCTGCTGCATATTTTTCGATATAAAGGTTATAAAGTGCTTTACTCTCCGCCTTATACTGCACAGCATAAGTTGGCCCTTCTGCATCATCCGTTTCCATAAGGCGCAATATCACGGCATCATAGAAGCAGCCGGTAGCAATCATTTCAGGAATATGTTCCCTGCGCATCCAGTGAAGCCATTCTTCATGGATGCTTTCACTAACTTTCGTTGTAACATTATAAATAATCATAGTTCCAGTTCCAGTTCAAGATATATAGGGCAGTGGTCGCTATGCTTCACATCCGGGAAAATATCCGCATCTTTCAGTTTTGCACGTAAAGGTTCCGTAACGGTAATATAATCAATACGCCAGCCTTTATTGTTGAGCCGCACACTCGGAAAACGCTGGCTCCACCAACTGTACCGGTGCGGTTCTTTATGAAATTCCCTGAAAGTATCTATCCACCCGCTTTGCAGGAACCCGGTAAGCCAGTCCCGCTCTTCCGGCAAGAAGCCCGATGAATTCTTATTGCCCTTCGGATCATGTATATCTATTTCGTTATGTGCAATATTATAATCACCAACCAAAATAATATCCGGATATTTTTTCCGCTGCTTATTCAGATAGTTGTGCAATTCGCCCAGCCATTTATATTTGAATTGCTGCCGTTCATCTCCACTTGTACCACTGGGGAAATAAGCATTGATAAGCCTTGTACTCCCAAAATCCAGTTGTATTACACGCCCCTCGGCATCACTTTCCTTATGCCCGCTTCCATATACAACATTATCCGGCCTGATACGCGTAAGTACCGCCACCCCGCTGTAACCTTTTTTTTGCGCACTAAACCAATAATGCTCAAAACCCAAGGCTTCAATTTCCCTCACATTCACATCATCTTTTGTAGCCTTCGTTTCCTGCAGGCAAATAATATCCGCAGGATCGGTTCTCAGCCAATCGATAAAACCCTTTTTAACAGCAGCACGAATGCCGTTTACATTGTATGAAATAATTCGCATGTATGATATTATTTTTATGGAACAAACCTACGTTCCCTGATCGACTTCGGTGGCGTCGCACTACGTTCATCAGGAGTACTACTATGATACTTTTTTACTCAAGCGAAGGCCGCAGCCATTTTTGAGCTTCTTCCAGCGGCATGCCTTTACGGCCGGCATAATCACATAACTGGTCTTCTCCTATCTTCCCCACCCCGAAATACTTACTCTCCGGATGGGCAAAATACCATCCACACACGGAAGATGCCGGATACATAGCCAGCGATTCCGTAAGATGGATACCGGTAGCTTCTTCTCCGCCCAGAAGTTCAAAAAGCTTATATTTTTCGGTATGATCCGGGCACGCAGGATATCCCGGCGCAGGGCGGATACCCCGGTATTTTTCCCTGATCAGTTCTTCGTTAGTCAGCTTTTCGCCTTTATCGTATCCCCAAAATTCCTTACGTACCCTTTGATGCAATAATTCCGCAAAAGCTTCAGCAAGCCTGTCGGACAATGCCTGTAGCATGATTTTATTATAATCATCATGTTCAGCCGCAAATTTTTTCACATACGTATCCACCCCTTGTATGGTAACGGTAAAAGCTCCGATATAGTCCCTGCCTGCCGGGCTGATAAAATCAGCCAGTGAAAAATTGGGCTGCCCGTCGGCCTTTTTTACCTGCTGGCGCAGGAACTCCAGGTCTGTTTTCTTTCCTCCCGCCGTTACGGACACCGTATCCGGGCCCGTTCTCTCAGCAGGCCAAATTCCTACTACGGCTCTGGCAGCCAGCCATTCTTCATCAATAACCTGCTGCAATAACTTTTGAGCATCGTCAAAAAGTTTTGTGGCCGCCTCCCCGATCTTTTCGTCCTGCAATAATTGTGGAAATTTCCCATGCATTTCCCATGCTATGAAAAAAGGTTGCCAGTCGATATATGCAGCAATATCTTTAAGCGGGTACCCCTGCAGGGTTTTCGTTCCTGTAAAAGACGGTTCAACCGGTGTAAACCCTGCCCATTCTACAAATGCGGGATTCTTCCGGGCATCTGTGTAAGACAGGTATTGCTTAATCGGTTTTTTATTGGCAAAATCATCCCTTAGCGCTGCATATTCCTTGTTGATACCTGCCAGGAAACTTTGTTTTGTGTCTTTATTTAATAAACTACCGGCAACGGTTACACTCCTGCTGGCGTCCA
>CAZKPH010000016.1:0-17928 GCA_964554605.1 uncultured Ferruginibacter sp. | reverse complement strand
GAATTGGATAGTGATGTGGCAGATGGCAAACATTCCATAATTTTACAACAGGTAGAAAATGGAGTGGCTGTGCGTATGGCAGTTTTATATTTGCTTGCCGGGCAAAAAAATTAATTTCAAATCATTTTTATGCAGAGAATCTGTTTATTTCCGGGAACCTTTGATCCTGTAACATTTGGGCATACGGATATTATTGACAGAGCTTTGCCTTTGTTTGACAAACTTATTATCGGTATTGGCCGGAATGCTTTGAAAACTCCAATGTTCAGCGAAGAATTAAGAGTATCATGGATCAACGAGATTTATAAAGACGAACCTCGTGTAGCAGTGCTGGCTTATGACGGGCTTACTGTTGACTGCTGTAAAAAGATAGGGGCTGGCTTTATATTGAGAGGTATCAGGTATGTGAACGATTTTGAATATGAAAAAGCTATTGCTGATATGAACCGGAGTATTGACCCTAATATTGAAACGATATTCCTGACATGCCTCCCCAAATACACTTCAGTAGCATCTACCCTTGTTAGGGATGTACTTCGCAATAAAGGAGATGTATCCCAGTTTCTGCCGAGAGTAGTGAACGATTATATAGTTGAAAACGGGATCAATTATTCACTGATTTAGTTATTCAGGAATTGATTCAGTATATCTTTAATTGATGGGTATGTATTGGATAAGACCATACTCAGATCCGAAGGGTGTACCCATTTGATGGCAGTAATGTCTTCTTCTATTTGCGGTACCTCATTTTGCTTTCCCCGGCAGGACATAAGAAACCAATGGTTGATCTTCAGGAAATGTTTTCCATACGCATTATAAGTGTGGTAGGTTTCTCCCAGTTTTTCCTTAAGGAGCAGCCCTTTTACACCTGTTTCTTCTTCAACTTCCCGTATTGCACATTCCTCCGGCTTTTCATTCTTTTCCATTTTACCCTTGGGCAAATCCCATTTAACCGATCTAAAAATAAAAAGGATTTCATTTTTCCCATTCTGTACTAGCCCTCCTGCAGCTTCTATGAATGTAAAATGCCTGAAAAAAGATTTTTTTAGCAAAGCCAGATCAGGATGGAATAAGACACCTGCGTGAAAATTGTCTCTTTTGATCTCGTGCAGTAAAGAATTTATGGCTTTTGTAGATACTTCATCTATAAATACAGAATCCGGGTGACGGAGAATTTCCTTTAACTCGCTATTAATCTCATTAGAGAGGAAAACCGGCTTGCCATCGAAATATATTTTTATATACATAAAATAAATTTCACTTTTCAGATTTCAAATGTCAACTTTGCAGCATGACAAATGAAAAGAATGTTGCAGAAAAACTTCTACAAATTAATGCAATAAAATTAAGACCGCAAGAACCTTTTACCTGGGCAAGCGGTTGGAAGAGCCCTATATATTGCGATAATCGGAAAGTGCTTTCATTCCCTTTCATAAGAGATTTTGTAAAAAGCGAATTGTGCAACGTGGCATTTGAAAAATTTCCGGAAACAACCTTAATTGCCGGAGTAGCTACTGCAGGGATTGCGTGGGGTGCTATGGTAGCCGATCAGTTAAAATTGCCATATATTTATGTCCGCCCCAAACCTAAAGATCATGGGCTGTCGAACCAGATTGAAGGCCATTTTGAAGAAGGACAGAAAGTACTGGTTGTGGAGGATCTTATTTCTACAGGAAAAAGCAGCCTGGAAGTGGTGGAGGTGCTTCGCCTGAAGGGGTTGGAAGTGGCAGGCATGGTTTCGATCTTCAATTATGGTTTCCAGACTGCTGTAGATGCATTCAAAAGGGCTTTAGTTCCTTATATATCTTTAACAAATTATGGAACACTTATTGAACTGGCTTTGTCTAAAGGTATCATTTCCCCGGAGCAGCAGGAAGTACTTTTACAATGGAGGTTAGATCCTGCCAATTGGCAAGGCATATAATATCTCATGATAAATATATATGTATGAAAAAATTTGTTTTGCTTTTATTCGCTGCCTTTTTGGTGCTATCCGTACAGGCACAGGTTAAAAAGGTTGTTATCAGTACGCCAACTGTACAATGTGAGATGTGCAAGAATAGGATTGAGAAATACATTGAACATGTTGATGGTATTCGTTCTATTGTTGTTGACTATAAAAAAAAGCTCACGACCGTTTCATATATCCCCGACAGGATCAATGTAGAGGAGATAAAAGCACTTATTGCTACGGTAGGATACGATGCGGATGATGTAACAGCTGAGCCTGATTCGTACAAAAAATTGCCCAAATGTTGCAAAAAACCGGATATTCCTGCCAAAGATTCTGTGGCTGTTAAGCCAGGGAACAAATAATTAATCTATTACAGATAATGTGGTAAGGGAAATATGAGTTCTCAAAGTATGGAGAAACTGTGTTTCCCTTCATAATTTATAGGGAAGTTCATAAAAACATTTGCTTTTCCAACTTTAACCGATCCTTTAACTTTTACAAGAATTTCTTTTGAAAGAAGGCTGTTCAGAGCATTTTTCCAGATATTTTTCATATCTACATTTACTTTAATGGGGATTACAAAATTGCTTTTCCTGGGTATTGTTATTTGCATTTCCTGACTGGTATGGCCCAATAATGTATTGTCAAGATAAATATCCAATTCTGTCCGTTTAAGTTGCAATCCCATCTGGTTCGGGTTATAATATACAAGTTCCATACTCACGGTAGAGGAGGATGCCCCAATCTTTTGTATCTTAAAATTCTGGTAATCCTTGTATTCAATTGGTTTAGGGGTTGCACATCCACTCAGCAATAATGTCAGTGAACAAATAATTCCTATTGTAAGATATCTAATAATCATTCTGCTTAAAATATTTATCAGGGAAACAAATTGATGTGGAATAGGGGGTTATTCGCAGACTCATTACACACCAAAATCAAGGCTAAGTTAGTTAGTATTTTGTTCAAATTCATTATTCCGGATGTAAAATTATAAATACTAATAAATTTACCAATAAATATATTTTATAAATAATTGATAAATAATATATTATATTATTTTGATAAAATAATATAATATATAAAATAAACCCCTTTCGGGCACGAAATAGTATAAACTTTTGTTGTGTTTTTTTTATATTTTTTTTCAATATTTTTTTTATAACTAATTGAATACATTATTATAATTAGGCTTATTTGAATTTAAAAATTATATAAAAAATGATATTAGGTATTCTTTAATGCATTTCGTGTCGAGTAATGCATGTGCTTTTACTTTTGCCATTTTTTTGTATGAACCGGAAATTATATCTTCCCATGTTGTGCGATTTTTACAAATTGCTTAAACAAGTCTAACTGCAAAAATGACATTAGGTGGTTACCTGTATGGCTGGAAAGAAACGGTAAGCGCAGAAGAAGAATTATTTGTGAATCCGGGTTATCCACAGTAGTGAGATTTGGTTTGTAAGGATGAATCTGGCGGGAGGTTTAATAGATGTTATACAGTAATCAGTTTCTTTTTTGATACCTTTTTAAGTGTTGAATCGTCGGTAGCTACGTTGGATTTTTTCTTTAAAATAATAAGAGGCTTTATAGTGGCCTGCCCATTATTTTCCGACAACTTGAATATATATGAATTATTTTGATTTTTCCCGGATTGCTCTTCTTCAATTTTTACATATATATCCCTGTGTTGCGAATTTGATACTTCAGTATTTGCTACTAGCTGGATTTTCTCTGCGGGAATTTCTTTTTTAAACAGGTCTTCATTAATATATGCTACCGTTGCAGCATCGTCAGGTTTATTATCTTTTTTTGTTGGAAAAGAAATGTGGTTCAAAACCTTACCGGAAGATTTCCCGGAGAAACTATTTGTCTTAGGGGATATTTGAGGCCTGTTGTTCAACCCGAAGATTTTATTGTTCTCGTTCAGGGTGAATTTTACAGGCTTGTAAAAAGCATCTAAAGGAGCAATCTGGTATGTAGTTTCGGATGTATTTGCTAAGGCTGGTTGCTGCTGGTACTTCGAGATATTGGTTGGTACAAAGAACAGGATTGCTGCAATAAAGAGCAATGATATACCAAGAATGGAAGCTAATTGGCTGTTTCTGAGTTCATTGTGTCTTCTTTGGTCGGCAAATAACCTTTTTATTCGTATTAATAATAATTTCTTGCTATTTGTGGCAGCTAATGCAAAATTTGGCAAGCTGATCCTGTGCTGTTCAAGTAAAACAAGGGCATTGGCATAATCTTTTGCACTGTATTTGTAGAGTACTACCCAGTCGTCGCAGGCATTCTCCCTTTCTTTTCTTATTTCCTTGTTTAAAAGGCGTATAAAAGGATTGAAATACAGGATTGTTTCGATTATGGTTTGTAATAAATTTATCAGAAAATCGTGCCTTCTTATATGAGCTATTTCATGAATGATTACTGCTTCCATTTGTTTGGTATTCAATTGGTTGGCGAAAGCCAAAGGAAGTAGAATAACTGGTTTTAGAATTCCACTTACAACTGGAACCTGTATGTGTTCAGATATCCAGACATATATTTTCCTGCCTGGTGTTATTTGTTGCGTCAAAGAATTTACGAGTAGCCTGATCGCTACAGGGGTTTTCTGTAATCCAGATTTTCTTAAAAACAATACCGAGCGATAGTTTTGTACCTGCTTCCACAAGTGGTAAAAAAGGAATAGAATATAGATAATTGACAAATAAGGAAATATTGATGAGGGGATTCGCTGGAATAAAATATTGATACGGGAGTGATCAAGTATTGTTCCCCTTGTAAAATAATTATTGAATTGGACGATGGAAAAAGTTGCCGCCAGCCAAATAACATTAAACACCAGTGTCAAAATACCTATATTATACTTAACCAATGCACTGGTTTTGGGCATGGTTAATGTGATGGCCTTATACAATGTCCATAAAATAAATGCCTGCCAAATACTGTTCAGTATGGCAAATCCGATGGTTTCTAATATGGGCGACTGCAAAGTTGCTACCGGATCCATGTAATATTTATTTTATATTATCAAGAAAATTCCTGATTTCAGCTAATTCCTGGGGAGAGGCTTTATGGTTTCCCAGAGCTTGCATGACCAATTGGGCAGGTGATCCTGAAAAAAGGCCGTCAATTATCTTATCCACAAAGATCGTTTGAGTATGTTCTCTGGAAATAATTGGTTTGTAAATATGAATTTTTGCACTGGCATCCCTGTCCACAAGCCCTTTCTCAAACATTATTTGCATTAACTTTAGTGTAGTGGTATAGCCCGTTTCTTTGGTACGGGATATTTCTTCATGTACTTCCCTGACAGAAGCCAATTTTTTTTGCCATAGAACCTGCAGAATTTCCAATTCGCTATCGGTAGGCTTGTATGATTTTGTAGAAGGCATAGTACGATTAATTTCGTAAATAAAATTAGAAAAGAATTTGTGAAAAAAAAACAAAAAAATGAAAATTTGTTACAAATGGCAAAAAAAAGCCCCGATGTGGAAACATCGGGACTTTTGGTATAAATGGTTTCAGACTAGACTTAAATTATGAGAAAAAAACTCACGGTAAAGACGTTTAATACATTTTAAAGGTTGCATCCGGACTCTATTTTTCTAAATAAAAATCAGTTAGTTATATTCCCATCTTATAGATGAGTTGTATTTCTGCTATTTTTAATTTGAAGCAATTTGTCACTCTCTGCGGATTTTAACAGACGCTCTAACTGGTTCTTTTTATTCTCAATTATTTTGTCGTGGTGTATCCTGGACAGTGTTGGCGCTACAACTAGGCTTATAATGCTCATCAGTTTAATGAGTATATTCATGGAAGGGCCGGAAGTATCTTTGAATGGGTCACCGACGGTATCACCTGTAACGGATGATTTATGTGGTTCGGATTTTTTATAGTACATGTGGCCGTGGATGTCTACACCTGCTTCAAATGATTTTTTTGCATTATCCCAAGCACCCCCGGCGTTGTTTTGAAACATACCCATAAGTACTCCGCTAAGTGTCGCTCCCGCCAGGAAGCCACCCAATACCTCAGGGCCCCATATAATGCCAACGCCTAATGGGAATGAGATAGCAATAGCTCCAGGCAGTACCATTTTTTTCAGAGAGGCTCTTGTAGAGATGTCAACACACTTTTCATATTCAGGAGTTCCCGTGCCATCCATTATACCCGGAATCTCTTTAAATTGCCTTCGAACTTCCTGAACCATCGACATTGCAGCTTCGCCAACAGCTTTAATGGCAAGCGAAGAAAAAATAAAAGGGGTCATCGCACCGGCAAATAATCCGGAAAGGACGTCTGCATGGTAAATATCAATTCCGTCGATACCTGCTATACCTACAAAAGCCGCAAATAGTGCCAATGATGTCAGTGCGGCAGAAGCTATGGCAAACCCTTTCCCGGTGGCGGCGGTGGTATTTCCAACAGCGTCCAGTATATCTGTCCTTTCTCTTACTTCTACGGGAAGGTCACACATTTGCGCTATGCCACCGGCGTTATCGGCGATCGGGCCGAAAGCATCTATGGCTAATTGCATGGCAGTTGTGGCCATCATACCAGCGGCTGCGATAGAAACACCGTAAAGCCCTGCAAATAAAAATGCTGCATAGATACCTGCCGATAATATCAAAATTGGGAAAAATGTACTTTCCATCCCAACGGCAAGCCCTCCGATAATATTCGTGGCATGCCCTGTGCTGGATTGGCGTACAATACTCATTACTGGCCTTTTCCCCATAGCTGTATAATATTCCGTAACGATACTCATTAGTGTACCTACAACAAGGCCAACAACTATAGCGCCGAGTACTCCCCACTTGGTAAAATCATGCCCCCTGAGGCTCATATTTTCCGGCAGGATAAATGTTACCAGCCCAATGGCGGCAAGTGCCGTTAATATAATGGAACTCCAATTGCCAAAATTCAATGCATTTTGAACGGCTTCAATATCCAGCCCTGTTTTTTTTGATATCTTGACGAAAAATGTCCCGATAATTGAGAATATTACACCAACGCCGGCAATAAGCATCGGTAATAAAATAGGAGAGAATCCGTTATAACCATCATTCAAAGTACTACCCAACCGGTCGGTAACTTCATGGCCTAATACCATAGTAGCAAGTACGGTTGCCACATAGGATCCGAAAAGATCAGCCCCCATACCGGCAACATCTCCTACATTGTCTCCCACATTGTCAGCAATCGTCGCAGGGTTGCGTGGGTCATCCTCAGGGATGCCCGCCTCTACTTTACCTACCAGGTCAGCGCCAACATCAGCAGCTTTTGTATAAATACCGCCACCTACACGGGCAAATAATGCTATTGTTTCCGCTCCAAGGCTAAATCCTGTAAGTATCTCTATGGCCCTTGCTACCCAGTGGCTATTGGCATTTGCCCCAGGGGCAAAAAAATGGATAGTTATAATAAACAATCCACCCAGCCCTAATACAGCCAACCCTGCTACGCCAAGCCCCATTACACTGCCTCCGGCAAATGATATCCTAAGCCCGTTGCTTAGGCATATTTTGGATGCCTGTGTAGTGCGAACATTTGCTTTGGTGGCTATTTTCATCCCGATATAGCCGGCTAGAGCACTGAATACTGAGCCTATAATAAAAGAAATAGCAATTGTCCAGTGCGATTTGGCACCATTGCAATATCCCATATAACCCAATAGCAGCGCAGCAATAATCACAAAGTACCCAAGTATCTTATACTCTGCTTTTAGAAATGCCATTGCACCATCAGCAATATATTTACTGATCTCTTTCATTTTATCATTTCCTGCATCCTGACGGGAAACCCAATTGTATCGGACAAGTGTGTATACTAGTCCGATTAAGCCTAAAACAGGCACGACAATAAACGACTGATTCATAGAAGTTTTTTTAAGGTCGGCAAAAATAGTGTAATTGATTAAATAAAAGCCAGGTATGTAATTTTTATTAGATTTTACAGTTTTGCCTCTTCATTTTGTATAAGTGTAATAATTTTTGATAATAGTTGCATAGTGATAATGAAATAATTACGAAATGAGTATTAAATTCAAATAATTGATTATCATGCTATTAAAGTTGTTTAACAAAAAATTCTATATCATTTTTTTTGAAATGTATAATAAATAGAACTTATCCTGCGTTTATGTAGTCGGTAGTACTTAGTTGGTATAGCCGATATTCTTATAATATGTAGTAATAATACTATAAAATAAAAATATCAAAGTACCGGCTGGTAATATAAAATCCAATAAAATGAAAAGAGCTTTTTTGAATCTTGGTTTAACAAGAGTAGCCTTGTATAGGCATTTCTGTAAACGCATTCGCCCATCGGTAACCTTACAGCCTTTCTTCTGCATTTGTTTGCTAACAATGTCAGGTAAGTCATATGGTCAGGGAATTACTATTAATGCAGGTAGTTGTCTGGTAATGAATGGTTCTGTACAGATGGTTATCAATAATGGAGCGTTTGTTAATAATGGGCGGTTTTCGGAATCAAAGAGTACGGTAAAGTTTTCCGGGAACAGCGATACTACAATAGCTTATATAGGAGGGAATACATCTACTTTTTATAATCTTACGTCTTCCAGGTCAAATTACGGCCTTGCATTGAAAACATCTTCCAAAGTAAGAAATGTATTAAATGTAAATGGAGGCAATTTATATACGGATAGTAACCTGACATTGTTATCTGATGCTGCATTGACTGCCAGAGTGGATGTTGTCCCTAGTGGTGTCAATATTATCGGTAAAGCCAATGTTGAGAGGTATTTTCCGGAAAGAAGAGCCTGGAGGTTGCTGACGGCTCCAGTTACAAATTCAAATACATTTTTCAAATCCTGGCAGAACAATGGTATATATACACCGGGGAGAGGCATATATATTACGGGGCCAAATCCGACAGGTGCCGCTGGAAACGGATTGGATGTAAGCCCTCAGAATAATATTTCAATCAAATCATTTAATTATACGACGCAGGCGTTTTTGAATCTCACGAATTCGAATGTACCTGTATCTGCCGGCAATAGTGGCGCTGCTGATAATACTGCATATTTTGTATTTGTAAGGGGCGACAGGACTTTCGATAATTTCTATACAACCAATTGTAATAACACAATAATTACAAGTATCGGTAATTTACAAACAGGAGTACAAACATTTCCCTGTGCAAAGGACTCTGCAAAATTTACTATGATTGGCAACCCATACGCTTCCCCGATTGATTTTAACAGCGTGATAAGAAACAATGTAGTAAAGCGCTTTTTTGTTTACGATCCCCGGATAAACGATATCGGAGGCTGGGTAATGATGGATGATATTGATGGGGATGGCATTTATACTAAATCGGTTGGGGCGAGCAACATGACAAAGGATATTCAATCTGGGCAAGGCTTCATGGTTCAAACATCGGGCAATGTTGCTTCCGCTTCGATAACATTTACAGAAACTTGTAAATCTGGAAATAATAATAATACGGTTTTCAGGCCGACTGGTAACACAGGTATTGAATATATAAGAAGCAATTTATTTCTGCTCAATCCCGATACTACAATTCTCGCAGATGGAGTATTGTCTGAATTTAAAGACGGTTATAGTACTGATGTAAATATGGAAGATGCGGCAAAAGTCATAAACTCCAATGAAAACATAGGTTTGATACGCAAGGGGTTGACATTTACTGTGGAAAGGCGTCCAATAGTAAATCAAAATGATACCATTTTTATAAAAATATGGAAGACTGTTCAGCGTAATTACCAGTTTGTTTTTGAAGCAAAAAATATGGACCATCCCGGACTGGACGCATACTTAGAAGATAAATTCTTAAAAACATCAACACCGGTAAACCTAACTGGTACCACCAAAATAAACTTTTCAATAGATGCCAATGCCGGTTCTGCAGATATGGAAAGGTTCAGGATTGTTTTCAGGCAGGGTACCATATTGCCTGTTACAATTGCTTCTGTTTCAGCCAGCAGAAAATCCGATAAGATCATTTTGAGCTGGAAAGTGGAAAATGAGATAAACATATCCCGATATGTTATTGAAAAATCTGCTGACGGGCAAAATTTCACGGAGGCAGGCATACAACCTGTTACAGGAGCGCATAACAATGAGAACGAATATAGCTGGATAGATAACAGCATATTTAACGGTAATAATTTTTACAGGGTCAGGATTATAAATGCAGATGGTAAAATACAATACAGTGCAGTGGTGAAAGTGTCTGTTGATGACCTGAAAAGCGGTATTGCAGTTTATCCTAACCCGGTCAAAGATCATAAAGTAAATATACAGTTCAGAAACCAGGAAATTGGGATATATGGAATAAGGCTCCTGAATAATGCCGGGCAACTATTACTACAGGAATCTGTGAAAGTAAATTCCCCGGATAACACGAACAGTATTATCACACTGAAAGGTAATATACCGCCTGCAATCTATCAGATGGAGATTACATCTCCTTCAGGAAAACACAATGTCGTTCAATTAAAAGTAGAATAATAAAACAAGAAAGAAGGAAACAAACCTACACATCCAAAAAATCATTAAAGTTATGAAAAATCAATTCTTACTGATCTTGTTGCTTTCTCAGGTGACAATCATTTCCAGAACTTTCGCACAGAATATTGCGATTAATGAGACAGGTAGTTTGCCTGATACCAGTGCCATGTTAGACGTAAGCAGTACGACAAAAGGATTTCTGGCACCTCGTATGACTACGGTTCAGCAGAACAATATCCCTTTGCCAGCAACTGGTTTGTTAGTTTATAATACTTCAACCGGCAATTTCAATGTAAATACAGGAACCCCTGCTTTGCCTGTATGGGCACCATTATCTTATAGTGGTGTCAATTGGTCGCTGAATGGGAATAGCGGTACAACACCCGGGACTCATTTCCTGGGTACAACCGATGCTCAGGACCTGGTGATCAAAACATCAGGCACGGAGAGGATGCGTATACTGGCCAATGGAAATATCGGTATAGGTACAAATCTACCGGTAGCAGGGTTCCACAATGTAGGGTCTACCTTGTGGGGTACTCTTGCAATTGGGAACCTGGCCACTGGAGGATCAATAGGATCGGCGGCAACAACAGTAGATGATTATACTTCATTTAATATTGCCCAGACAACAGCGGGGCAGACGATTTCGTTGCCAGCACCGACCGATGCTACTCCTGGCAGGATTGCTTATGTACAAAATACGGGAACAGCATCATTTACATTCCTGTCAAAGACAGTAGCCACTGGTGTTTCAATTAGCACTATCTGGAATGGCTCAGGATGGGTTGTAACTGGCGATGCTGGCGGTACTGCTACTACAGCATTGTCTTCCCTCACTGCCGCAACCGGTACAAATAGTATCAATAATGCCACTTATGCCCAAACATGGAATTGGAATACTGCTACAACGCAAAGTGCGCTTACATTAGGTGCAACTGCATTAACAACCGGTTCATTACTGACACTATCCAGCGGAGCGTCTACGACTGGCAATATCTTAAGTGTCAGTTCATCCAGTACGGGTGCTGCTACTAATGGATTAGCCAGGTTTAATTTTACAGGTGCACATACAGGCAATGGTTTGCAAATAGATGATATTACTACTACCGGAGCGGCTCAAACAATTAATGCTACTGGTGTTTACACAGGTACAGGCTTATGGAACCTGAATGCCAATTCAGCTACTACAGGAACTATAGCTTCTGTTAACACAAATGCCCTGACAAGTGGCAAGGCTTTGTCAATAGCTTCTACCGGTACCGGCCTTACAGGAAACTTGCTTTATGCCTCATCTGCATCTACGGCTGCGGCTGCAAACGGGTTAGTCCGCTTTAATTTCACAGGTGCTCATACAGGTAACGGAGTGCAGATAGATGATATTACTGTTACCGGGGCTGCTGAAACGATTAACGCAACTGGTGTTTACACCGGTGCAGGCTTATGGAACCTGAATGCCAATTCAGCTACGACAGGAACTATAGCTTCTGTTAACACAAATGCGTTGACAAGTGGCAAGGCTTTATCAATAACTTCTACTGGTACCGGCCTTACCGGAAACCTGTTTTATGCTTCATCCGCATCTACGGCTGCGGCTGCGAACGGATTGGTTCGTTTTAACTTTTCGGGAGCTCATACAGGCAATGGTGTCCAGTTAGACGACGCTACCACTACAGGAACGGGCATGCGTGTAAATACAAGTGCCATTACTACCGGTACTGCTTTTGATGTTGTAAACAGCGGTACTTCTTTTAACTCAACAAATGGTTTGATGCGTGTTATTAATAATAATACTACTACCAATGGCATATTGTTCAGGGCTCAATCAAATAGTTCTGCCACAGCATCCGGATTGACTGTTCTTGCTAATGGGAATAGTGGTTTTGGAACAACAACCCCCGCAAATACAGTTGAGATAACAAATGGTACGGCAGGCAATTCCGGATTGCGGTTTACTAATCTGACATCTGCTTCTACACCAAGTGCTGCAACCAATACTTCAGATCAGACTTTAACAGTTGATGCAAATGGTAATGTGGTAATGAATTCTGGTTTAAGTTATGTAAATACAATATCTGCCAATTATACTATTACGAATGCAGATAACCAGGCTATTATAGATGTAAATAATGGAGCCACCAATATTACCATTACGGTTCCCACTACTTTGTCTTCCGGATTTACATGTGCAATTGTACAAAGGGGAACGGGAACGGTGACAATATCCGGTGCAAATAATGTTTACGCCCAGAACAAACTTGCAGGCCAGTATTCGTCTGCAACAATACAGGTACCTGTATCTGCTAGCCCGGTACTTTCAGGTGAGACGAATTAATTATTAAATTAGTCAATACTACGGCTATGAAAAAAATATTCAATATCTGCATACTGTTTTTATGTCTGGGTTTGGTTTCTGTAGGGCAGGAAAATGGAGGGTTGGTAGTAAATAAATATCGTCACTATGTTCTTAATACAACTACGAATGTAGCGGTGGGTTATAGTACACGGCGGCTGAATGTTAATTATGCCGGAGCAGCGATAAGAGTAAGGCGGAGTAGTGATAATACAACAACAGATATAGGATTCACTGCTAACGGTGAACTTGATACGGCTGCCTTGAAATCATTTGTGGGAACAGCGAATGGCTTTGTAGCGACATGGTATGATCAGGGGCCGAACGGATACCACGTTACTCAGTCTACTGCCAGTCAACAGCCTAAGATCGTAAACGCAGGTACAATATATAGAAACAGTGCCGGACGGCCGTATATACTTTTTATTAATGCTAATACTACGGTGCTGACGAATGCAGCTATTTCAGCTTCAGCAATTTTTACTTCGGGTTATATCGGAAATGTTTATCTGGTAGCACAGGCATCTCCATCCAGCAGCAATACTTCTGTGTTTGGTTTTTCAGATGGTAGTACCAACCGTTGGCAGGTACACCTGAATGAAAATGGGGGCCTGGGAGTATCCACTCTGTCATTTGATGCAGGAAGTACTTATAGCAGGATACAATACAATAACGCAGGCAATGTTGGTTTGTGGAAGCAGTATACGATCAGTGCCAATGCAGGTACAAACAATATGAATATCCGTATCAATGGCACAACTGTTTCTACCGGTACATATTCCAGTGCTGCAGCCTGTTCGGCTACAACATGGTATGTTGGGGCCATTCCAACTTTTCCGGGTTCCTGGTATCATGACGGAGGCATTGCTGAACTGCTGATAGTGAATAACGGCAATGCTATCAGCCCCCTTATGGAAAATAATCAAATCAGTTACTGGGGATTGTAATTGAGAAAAAATAATTATACTACTTGAATAGTTACATCCTGTTTGGCTGTAACTTTGAAATAGAAAAGAGCTCAACTTATGAAGAAATTATTATTTCTAACAGGTATGTTTTTTACCTTAGGTATGAACAATACACCTGCGCAGATCATGGTGAATACTTTTAACACACCATTGCTAAGCCTATCTTCTGCGATGACTTTCAGCAGCAATACCACTACCAAACCAGCTATTACTTCTGGAGTGCTTACATTAACAGATAATGGTAACTGTGAATCAAGAGTGGCAGCCTTTAATCAAAAAATAAATCCTTCTTCCAACTGGTGGCTGAATTTCACTTATACAAGTGGAGGGGCTATGGCGGCAGATGGGATGGCAATGGTTATCCATAGTGATTCCCGTGGCGCTGCAGCTATAGGTGGTTGCGGCTCCAGCCTGGGACTGGGTGCTGCAGATTCCTATTGCGGGGAATCATCTTCAACTTATTACAAAATATCACCTTCGGTAGCTTTCGAAATGAATATCTATAGTACAACAGGTGTTGCAGTAAACACCAATGGAACCACAGGAGGTTATTCCGGTACCGGCACATTGAATTTTAATAGTGGGAATCCAATAGATGTATTGATGAAATATAATGCATCGTCCACTACGTTAACGGTTACCATGACGGATAATGTGGCAGGTACTTCCTGGACTGGTTCTTATACCATAAATTTAGGTACAACGGTCGGTAGTAGTGCATGGCTTGCTTTTACGGCAGGGTCCGGCGGCGCTACTGCCACTCAGACCGTTTCTAAGGTGTATTTCAGAGGCGCAAAAGGATAATATATCATATCGTACTATATTAATACTGATGTTTATCTTTTATGGTTTTAAATGCAGCGCCCATTTTTTCAATTATATCTCCGGCAATAAGCGCTTCTTCAGATAATTCCTGGGCGGCAAGATCTCCCGCTAGCCCATGCAAAAAAACACCACACAGGCAGGCATTTTTTAATGTGTAATTTTGTGCAGCCAACCCTGTAATGATACCGGTTAGGGTATCGCCGCTACCGGCTGTAGCCATCCCGGCATTTCCTGTTGTATTGAAATAAACATTACCATCGGGGCAACATACAGCGGTATTATGGCCTTTAAGGACAATGAAACTTTGCAAATTTGAAGATTGGTGTATTGCCAGATTTAATGTATCAAGGTCAGTTGGTTGCTTACCGAAAAGTTTTTCAAATTCGCCCCTATGGGGTGTTAATACAGTTGTACCGGGTTTTCTGGCACTTATCATCGGTAATAAGTCTTTTATCAATGAAAGTGCAGATGCGTCAATGATTAATGCTTCACTGTGGTTCTTGAGCAGATAAGCAAGGTTCTCCTTATTCTCTGTTGTTAAACTCCAACCCGGCCCGACGCCAACAGCAGATTTTTTTTCTATTAGCTTTTCTATATCAGGTTCATTGCTGGCAATCATTTCCGGCAAAACCGCCTGAAAAAAAGAGGGTAGGGCTAACTCCGGGCAATAAAGGGTAACTAATCCGGTGCCGGCTCTTAAACAGGCTTGGGCAGTAAGTATTGCCGCACCCGGCATCTGCCTGCTTCCGGCTAATAGTAATGCATGACCGAAATTATATTTATGGCTAAAAACATGCCTTTCTGGTATTATATGCCGGATTAGTTCAGTATCGATAGTATACCAGTCTGAAGGGGTTTGTTCATAAAATTCATTACTTAGGCCAATATCGGCAATATGTATATCACCGGTAAAAGCAAAACCGGATGCTAACAAAAAATTACGTTTGTACTGTTGGAAACTAATTGTATGGCGTGCTTTGATAATTGTTGAGTTGTCGGAAATAGCTGTATCGGCAGATAAACCGCTTGGGATGTCGATACTAACGATAGTATTTGGTTGATTATTAAGATATGTAACAATTGCTGCCGGTAATGCGGTAAGCGGCCTGTTCAATCCGGTTCCGAAAAGGGCATCAATAAGGATAGCGTTTGAAGGTATTTCCGGAAGGCTTGAAATCGTTAAGATCGTATTCACATTTACCCTATCATCAATTAGTTTTTTTAGGTTTGCGGATTGATCTTTGCCTGGGTTATCCCCGTGCATACAATATACTGCTATCTTTCTGCCTGCATTATTTAATAATCTGGCTATTGCCAAGCCATCACCACCATTATTTCCCGTTCCACAAAAAATGTAAAAGATATTATTTTCCGAAGGATATTTTTCCAATAGCCACTCAAAGCATTTTGTTGCAGCCCGTTCCATTAGTTCCAGGGATCCGACCGGTTCATTGTTAATAGTGTATGTATCCCATTGGCGTATTTGCGAAGCGGTAAATAATTTCATATGCTCCGGTTATTATGATTAAAGGGTAATAGTGCCGCTTTGATAGTTATTCAAATAGTTCCAGTTTGTTCCTGGGCCGCCTTTCATCTCTCCAGATAAAGTTTTTCAAAAATTTGCTGTCTTCCGGTATCTGGTTAAGTGGGTACATTGTACCATCCACATCATTAAGGAATTTTACTTTGTTCACTTCCCGGTTGACAAAAAAAACCTCTATTACATCTCCTTTTGCACGGTTCATGCCTGTATAAGCGCTATCCTTGTCCTGCGGATAATAAATACTTTCTGCGGGCTGGCCTTTTACCCTCATATGGTCCAGGTTCCCATCTATAAAATATCCGTTGAGAGTGCGGCCGCCTATTTGATTATACATCTTATCATTTGCCTTATTGATTAGCATTCCATTATCGAATACGTACAGTCGTTCCGCTTTACGGTTTTTTGTAAAGAGGAAGATGGTGTCTCCGGAAATCTGCGACTGGTGGCTAAATACAAGAGGGTCATTCATTAGCCTGAAAACAGAATCTTCGGCTGAGTAAAACAAACTATCGCATACTGCCTGTAAGGAATCATTATAAATCCTTACATGATGAAATGCCAGGAAGTAACGGATGGCAGTATCTTTATCGCCTGTAACAACAGTGGTTTTGTGTAATGTGTCATCAACAGTTATTTCTTTGTTATAGGCTGTATCTTTTTTCAATATGCCAGAGAATAATGTATCAGCTGCTATATAAGTGCTGTCTTTGCCGTCTCCTTTAAAAATAAGTACCGGTTTCCTCGTTGCAAGAAAAGAATTTTTTGCCCTGTCCATGAATATCTGGTTCCCGGTAATGGAATAGCCATTTGTACTGTCTTTAATAATGGCATTGCCTTCCAGTTGCGCCTGCCCGATATTTTCGTCATAAGCCATATTATCGGCAACATATGTACGGGTGCTATCCTTAATAACAGATCTGCTCCCGAAGAAAGCCTTTCCGTTTTTAAGGTCATAAGTGCCGTTTTTTGTAAAGACATCTCCACCGTTCTTACTTTTAATATATGACGGGCTTATAAAAGTAGCGATCTGGGTTTGCGTATTATATAACAGGCTGTCGCAGTCTATAATATATTTCGGATCAGCGAGGTGTACCGTATTTTTAAAATATACATCTTTTGTGTCAGCATAATAAACGCCGTTTTGGCTGGTCAATACAGTCTTGCCGTTAACAACTCTGCCGCCTCCCTGGTATTTTCCTATTCCGGTAGCCAGGTTATATTCAAGGTCATCTGTAAAAAGGGTGCCTTTTCTATCCGTGAGTTTTACATTTTTCTTTAAGTAAGCAATCCTGTCTGCTCCGACATATCGTAGCGATTGTGCATAGGTGTGTATGCTGTCATTGTCGTTTATGTGAATGTTTCCAAAGGCTTCTACAATGTTTGTGGCCCTGTTGATCGTGGCACTGTCGCAATTGAACGTAGTAACCCCTTCACGAAGGATAACGTTTCCTGCAATTGTTTCCAGTGTGGTGCTACTGTCGAGGAACCTTTCCCTTAGGCTATTGCCTTGTATAATCTGAATGATCCTGAAAGTATCCTCTTTCCCTGCCTGGGAAGGAATAATATGTTGTGCATTCAGTGTATATAATACAGCCGAGAGGTACAATGTTAAAAGAAGCGTTTTTATCGGGAATAGCCGAAGGCGCCGATAATTGCATATGGTAATATTTCTTTTGTACATTATCAGTTTAATCCTGTTTCAGGTAAGGGGCATTTACAGTATCAGGCAGGGGAGCAGTAAGCGGGCCTTTCTTATCCTTTTTGCCAAAAACAGAAAT
>CAZKPH010000015.1:0-18226 GCA_964554605.1 uncultured Ferruginibacter sp. | reverse complement strand
TTGTGAATCTTTTAGCGTACGCACCGAAATATTTTTTTGCATCATTTCCTGGTCAAGCCCTGTCATGGCAATAGTAATGAATGCTCCGCCAAGTACCTGTTTAACAAAAAAACCAGGAGAACGGAAATCTGTATTAAAAACTGTGGAAAGCTTTTTTTCCTGTAATGCTGCGATGGCTGAACCAAAGTTAAGATCGAGCCTATGCATAATAGTAATAATACAAACCAGCAGTCCCAGCAACATAAATGTTGTCTGTAACGTATCGGTATAAACGATTGTCTTAACACCTCCCTCAAATGTATAAAGCAATATCAGCAGCAATATTACCGAAGCAGTAAGCCAAAATGGGATGTTCATGCTATCCAGTATAAAGGCCTGGAGAATATTCACCACAAGATACATCCTGGCGGTAGCCCCTAAAGCCCTTGAAATGATGAAGAAAAGAGCTCCTGTCTTGTAAGACACAGGACCAAAACGTTTTTCAAGATACAAATAAATGGAAGTAAGATTCAGTTTATAATAAACCGGCAGCAGTACAAATGCTACAACAAGATAACCGATAAAATAGCCAATCACAACCTGAAAATACTGAAATGCAGTACTACCAACGGTTCCCGGTACGCTCACAAATGTTACACCGCTCAAGGAAGTACCAACCATGCCAAATGCCACCAGCATCCAGTTACTGCTACGGTTGCCGATATAAAAAGAATCGTTATTGGCATTCCTGCTGGTAAAATATGCTACTACCAACAATAAAAAAAAATAACCCAACACAAATGAGAACAGAATAAGCGGAGACATGAGTATCTTTGTTTTCCTAAAATAAAATTGAAAATAGAAAAACTTTTGGGTCTTTATCCATTATTAACCATTAAAGTTTATGCAAATTAAATCCATTGCTGTTTTTTGCGGTAGTAAAAGCGGAAAAAATTCAATCTATGAAGAACATGCGGTGCTACTTGGCAACATACTTGCGGAAAAGAAAATCACACTAATTTATGGTGGCGGGAACAAAGGGCTAATGTCTGCCACCGCCAATGCAGTATTGCACAACGGTGGGGCTGTAACAGGTATTATCCCTAAAGTATTAACCGAATGGGAACATCAACATAAAAAACTGACCAATTTGATCATTGTGGAAGATATGCATAGCCGGAAAAAATTGTTGTATGAAAAAAGTGATGCTGCCATTATACTGCCCGGGGGATATGGCACATTGGATGAACTCTTTGAAATGCTGACATGGAACCAGTTAAACATCCACAACAAACATATTTTTATACTTAATACGGCCGGGTTCTATAACAACCTGATCCAGCATATCCGGCAAATGATGATTGAGGATTTCCTCTATGAGAAAATAGATAGACGAATGACAATCATCACAACTCCGGACCAATTGCTGCAATACCTGTGACACTATTTCCGGTGGCGGCCACCTCCCTGGAAGAGTGCAATATTATACCCAACTCTTACAACCGGTATCTTCCTGCCATACTGATCCAAGTATGGAGAGTTGATATTATTCATGGCATCAAACATTAAAGTTAAGTAGTAATAAGTATTTTCTCCTGGTTCGCGGCCACTTGTATATCCGGCGCCCAGTAACAAACTGGCAGCATTGGCCTTGAAAATATTAGTGTAGCCTGTTGAGTAAATTTCTTTCTGCCGGATGAAATTCTGTTCGTACTGAACCTGGGCATACAGGAAATTAACAGGAAAAACACGTATGAAAGCCCCTGGACCGATATCGGATTGCCTGATCTTATTGTATCCGTCATTCTGAGAGATATAATTGTAATTCACAGCTACTGCAGCATCCAGCCATTTAGTAATACTGTAACCAATATGCGGGCCAATCCCAGCTGCAAATGTACCGGTATAAAAAGCCAGAGACACATTCCCGCCGGTGAAAATATTCTTCTTGTCAAATTTTCCTTTTGCTGTGTTATCCCCATTGTATTGTGCATGGACATTTGAAAATAATGTCAAGAAGATAATGAACGAAGAAAATTTTCTCATTGTATCAAAATTTAGGGCATAAAACTTTTCTTGAATCGCTATTATACTGGCTGTAAAAACCATTTTCCATAATACTAAATTCATTCGCTCCCCGGGTATTGTTATAATCCTTCAATGAAGAGGTTGTAACATCATAACTGAAAGTAAGGTTGATATTGCCAAGCTTGAACCCTACTACCGGTACCAAAGCATCTCCGGGGCGATAATACATACCGGCAATCAGTTCTTTGTTGCCGCCATCTGATAAATTATAATGGGCTTTCATCCCTACAATAATTTCCTGTGCTTTCGCCTGGGTGGTATAAAATATATGCGGATTGACTATCCACCTGTCATTTAATTTGAACAATGCATTCACAAAACCAATATGCCGCATGGCAATACGTGAACTGTCGGGGTCATCGGAGAAAAAGGACTCCACCGGCCTGTTTACATGGTGTATAGAATAACCACAATTAATATAGGTTTTTTCGTCAGGGAAATAAGCATAATTAAGCCCGGCCTGCATGTCAAAATAATTCACATTATTTGTACTGAGTTCAACAGATGTTGGCAAAGTATTATCAAAAAATTTCCCGTCGAACTGATCCGGGAATTTCAGTTTACTCATATCTATACGTTTATTAGCCCATCCAAGGTTAAACCCGCCTGATAACAAACTCCCTTCGCCTAACATCTGATGATAGGCCAGAGAAACATATATTTTGGTTGAGCGTAAACTGCCGCTACCTGCCACATCACTTAGTATTAGGCCTCCCAGCCCCATCCATCCATTTTCAAATTTATCTCTCAATATCTGAGCATCTCCGAAAATGCTAAATGTCTTGTATGGCGCCACCATGATGGAAGACCACTGATTGCGGTATTGTGCACCAATGCGGAAATCGGCGTCGGGCATAAAACCGGTATTGGCAGGATTTATGGATAAGGGGGAATTATAGAACTGAGAGAAATGGAGATCCTGCGCACACACAGCCAGTTCCCCCGCCAGGAAAATGATTATAAACAATATCTTCTTTACATCTGCCATGAAAATCTTTCATTTTTATCTGATCAATGTAATATCACCGGTTCTTCTTACTTTTTTCCTGTCTAAAAATTCTACATCCAGCACATAAGTGTATACATCCATTGGCTGCAATTTACCCTTATAGGTACCATCCCATCCATAATCCTTGTTGTCGGATTCAAATACCTTTTGTCCCCACCTGTTGTAAATCTTCCAGGACATTTTTGCAAAACCGAAACCTCTTACTTTTATAACGGAATTTTCATCATTTTTTCCTGGCGTGAAAGCATTGGGCACATCAAGTAAAGGTACTACTATTGCGGGAACATTTTTACAAAGCGTATCGGTACAGCCTGCATTGCTGATGGCAACCAGGCATACACTGTATGTGCCAGTCTGGCTAAACTGGTGTTCAGGGTCTTTTAGCGTTGATGTTGAATTTGCATCGCCGAAATCCCAGGAATAGCTATCTGCATTCAGCGAATTATTAATAAATTTTTCAGGTGTATTTTCCTGGACAGGATATGGAGTAAAACTAAAATCGGCAACCGGCATCGGCAATACATTGATAGTAGCCGTAAAAGTATCATGCAGGTTGCAGGTATACATATCCGTTGCAATAAGCCTTACGGTAAACTGTCCTGTGCTATTATAAACATGTTTTGGGGTGACATCTGTAGAGGTTGCCCCATCACCAAAATCCCAACTAAAGTCCACACCGCCGACAGAATTATTGCTAAACGCCACCTCTGATCCAAGGCAGATTTTTGCAGGATTAGTAAATGCCGCTTTTACATTAGTCGCAATACGAATCACCTTTTCTACCGTCTCGGGGGAGTTACAGAAAGTAGTATCCTTCACCGTTAGTTTCACAGTGTAATTCCCGGGGCCGGGATAACTATGTTGTTTTGTAACATAACCTGACCGTTCCAACGCAGACCCATCACCAAAATCCCAGACAAAAGTAGTATCCGCATAAAAAGGTTTTGTTGCCGTAGTAGTATTGGTAAACTGGAATATATAACTGTTACACGGCCCTGTCTTCTGCGCATCGAAAGAAGGGGTAACGATATTATTTCCCACCTTTATATTTACATAAGCCGTATCGGAAATATTACAAGTGGATGAATCGACAGAAATCAGCCTTACACGAAAAGTCCCCACTTTGTTATATGTATGGCTTGCCGTTGCGCTCGTTGTTTCCAGGTTCGAAGTACCATCCCCAAAATTCCAAATATATTTTTTCCCTTTTGCAAGCGTATCCGTAAATGCAATCATCATAGGCACACAGCCGACTGTGTCATAGTTACCATTAATAGTAGGTTTGATACTGGCTACAACACCGCTGAAATTCATTTCTATTTTCACAGCAGCTTCATTACAACCTTCACAATCTCCGCTTGAGCACCTGATCGCATTATTTGTCCTGGAAATCACTCCCGGTGTTGTCGGGAAGGTTACGCCGCCTCCGCAATTGGCACATATAGCCTGGTAAATGATGCCATTTGCATCAAAGCGGCTAGTACCACCATCTACATGGTCTCCGTATTTTCCATAATTCTCTCCGAAGAAACTCCCAAAAAGCTGGCTATTGGCATTTTTTTCTAAAATAAAGAAATAAAAATCGTCACCGTCTGTTGTAGCCTTGATGGCATCCGATGTTACAGGAAGCCCGGTAGTGCCGGCTGTAGGATAGCCTCCCATTTTATTTAGCCCGCCGCCCCACCCGGAAACATATACATTCTGGCAGCGATCCACCAGGAAAGCTGTTGGAGAAAGATTGGGGCTGGCGGCATTTGTTCCGAATACAGTTGAGTATTCATAGGCAGACAGGTCGGGCCTAAGTTTGGCAATAAATTGTTTTCCCCCGGCATCTTTATAATTTGCATTCAGTACTGTCCAACTTCCGGTAGTAGTACCCATCACGTAAGGATAGCCATATTTATCAAACTGGATACCATATACAATATCTATCCCCACCGTACCCAAATATGTTGACTTTATCAGCGAATTTCCATTCGGGTCTATTTCTGCAACAAAGCCATCTGTTTTCCCTCCCTGATAACCCGAAGAAATGACATTAGTATGATCACCGGGAAAATTGGTACTTGAGGTACCTCCTGCAAAATAAATATTTCCTGTAAGCGGGTTTATCGAAACAACAAAACAGGCATCGTCGCCGTTGCCGCCTAAATAAGAGGAGAATATAAGAGAAGAAAGATCCGGGGAAAGTTTGATGATTACTCCGTCCTGGCCGCCACCATTTGATTTCTGAACGGCATTAGCCGATAAAGGAAAATTAGTGGATTGTGTGCAGGAGGCAAGAACAATATTTTCTGAAGCATCCAGTATTACTTCACTTCGGGCATCATCGCCATAATTCTGGCGGGTGGAATAAGCCCCTCTGACGCTGGGATCGTCTTTATCTTTTATGTTTACGCCATCATCGCCGGAGCCGCCTATAACGACCGACCCGATAATACCTGAACCTGAAGTATTGAAAGTTGTAATAAAAATATCGTACCCACCGCCATTACCTACTTTTCCCAAGTTCTTTAAAGGAAAATTTGACGAGGTCGTTCTGCCTGCTACAGTAAGTTTCCCGCTTGCATCGCAGATCATACTATGTGGCTGTTCATTTGCAGCGCCCCCAAGGTAAGTAGCATAAAGTATACTCTTACCATCAGAAGATATTTTCATTATCCCCACATCAAAGCCATCTACCCTGTCTACCACAACACCTCCATTGAATGATGTCTGGTAGGCTCCTGTGGAAACAGGGTACCCCGAACCGAAAACGATACCACCCAGAAAGAATGAACCATCCGGGCCTGGTGTGGCAGTATACCCCCAGTTGTCCACACTGCTACCGGTAAGCGTAGAAAAAACCAATGTTGGATCAATCACAACTGTAGCTCCGGGAGAAGCCCCTTTTACCGCAAAGCGAACAATGTTATTTTTCAGCACATACCGGCAGTCTATAACCTCTTTGCTGTTTTCGCCGTATTGATATGTATATGGGTAAAGTTCCCTCACATCCCCTACGGATGTGGATAGCACAAGTTCTTTATTATCTAGCCTGAGCCCGTCTGCCCCGATATATTCCATACGGATATCGTTTACATTGCCGCCAGGGCGAATAATAAAATCATATTTCAGTTTACCGGCATCGGTATAATAGTGCAGGTCTATACCCGGGTAAATATCCTTGTATGTCACCGACTGGTAGCTATGGCAGCCTCCTGCCCATTTTTTGGGATCATTTCCCAGAAAATAATTATTGACCCATGTAGCCGCTTTTTCGGTAACCACATTACAATTTTCGTTTGCTCCTGAAAATCTCACCTTATAGGCATGAGAGCGCAATGTAAGCGTATCCGGAATATTTACTGTCGGGCTCACCGATTTATTTTTTAGCGAAAAAGCATCTTTGTTTTCGGATGAATAACCGTGATGACGCTCTGCCAGGCGATTCATATCCTCTGCATTATGCAGTACAACCGTAAAACCACCCTTTTCAAGAAACAAAGCACCGGAATTGATATCTGTCTTATAAAGAACCTGCCTTTCCCATTGGCCTTTATTTTCTACAAACTGCAACTGCGCACATACTTTTACCGTAAAGGACATTAGTAAGAAGAAGAATAAAAGGAAGAAATGTTTACTACTCACTTTGCTCGTATATTATATTTAAATACTGGTACTATTGCAAACCTACGCCAAACGCCGCATTAAAACGTTAATGAACACTTAAGATATCTTGCTCCAGGCAGTTTTGCCTTTCTGCTGCTGAAGGTATTTCTTTACCGGCAAATTCTCTGCCATAATCAGGTCGGGATCGGCATCAAGTAGTTTTATTACAGCGTCTTTGGCTGCTTCCAGCATAGCCCTGTCCTGGACAATATTTGCCAATTTGAAATTGAGTGCCCCGCTTTGCCTTGTCCCGTCTATCTCCCCCGGGCCTCTTAGTTCAAGGTCTTTTTCGGAAACCCTGAAGCCATCATTCGTTTCGCACAAAATTTTAAGACGCTCCCTGGCATCTGTTGTAACCTTACTCCCTGTTAATAATATGCAAAAACTTTTATCGCTCCCACGTCCTACACGCCCCCGTAACTGATGCAATTGCGAGAGACCGAATTTTTCCGCACTTTCTATCACCATTACAGATGCATTAGGTACATTTACCCCTACTTCTATCACCGTGGTACTCACCATGATCTGCGTATCGCCGGTTACAAACCGCCTCATATTCGTATCCTTCTGTTCCGCAGGCTGCTTTCCATGAACCATACTAATCCAATACTTAGGTTCTGGGAAAAAGGATTTCACTTCTTCGTATCCTTTCATCAGGTTTTCATAATCCAGTTTGGCCGATTCTTCAATAAGCGGATATACAAAATACACTTGCCTCCCGCTTTTTATTTCCTGTTTCACAAAATCCATCACCTGAGGGCGTTTATTCTCGAACCGATGTACAGTATGGATGGGTTTTCTGCCGGGAGGCAGTTCATCTATCACACTATAATCCAGATCTCCATAAGCCGTCAGTGCCAGCGTACGGGGTATAGGCGTTGCCGTCATAACAAGAATATGAGGCGGGATATCATTTTTTTTCCAAAGCTGTGCCCGTTGCGCCACGCCAAATTTATGCTGCTCGTCCACAATGGCCAGTCCCAGGTTATGAAAAACAACCTTATCCTCAATAACAGCATGAGTACCGATCAGTATATCCAAAGTACCCTCTTTGCACTTATGCAATATTTCTTTACGCTCTTTTGCAGCAGTAGCCCCTGTAAGTAATTGTACCGATACAGGCATATCTTTTAGCAATGACGTGATGCTCATAAAATGCTGCTTTGCCAATATTTCGGTAGGAGCCATCAGCACACTCTGAAAACCATTGTCCGCAGCAATAAGCATACACAGCAGGGCAACTATCGTTTTCCCGCTTCCTACATCCCCTTGTAAGAGACGATTCATCTGCCTGCCGCTGCCTGTATCCCTCCGTATATCCTTCATCACCCTTTTCTGTGCGCCGGTAAGCTCGAATGGAAGGTATTTACTGTAAAAAGTGTTGAAACAGGATCCTACTTTATCAAAGACAAGCCCTTTGCTAAAACGGTGCCTCGCATTACGCACCAGAGCGAGGCGCAATTGTGCAAAAAAAAGTTCTTCAAATTTGAGCCTGCGTACCGACTGTGTATATAATTCTTCCGACTGAGGAAAATGAATATTGCTGTATGCATCCCATCGGGAGACAAAGCGATACTGTTTCAGTACAGTTTCGGGTAGATTTTCGGGAACATCGGCAGGGCCGGCCTGTTGTAATAATGTATAAGTAAGCTTCCCGATTGCCCTCCCGTTTAGCCCTTTGGCTTTTAGTTTCTCCGTAGACGGGTAGATCGGCTCCAGAAAATTTTTACCACTGGCTTTCTCTATGGAAAGTACTTCCGTTTCGGGATGGATAATCTGTACTTTTCCCATAAAAAAACTCAGTTTACCGAATACAAGATAAGACTGCCCAATATGCAATGATTTCTGTACCCAGTTGATACCCTGAAACCAGGTAAGCTCTATCTCACCGGTATCGTCCTGTAGGTATCCCACCAGCCTTCTGGCACGTTTTTCCCCAATGATATCCAGTTGTACAAGTTTACCGGCTACCTGCGCATACTCCACGCCATTGCGCAGCGAGGCAATTTTATCCACACGGGTCTTGTCTACATGGCGAAAAGGAAAATGTTCCAGCAGATCGCTAAAAGTAAATATGCCCAGTTCTTTCTTAAGCACATCTGCCCGAAGCGGGCCTACTCCCTTCAGATACTCAACAGGGCTATCCAGTATATGATGTGAATGTGTTGCGATGGCTTACAGTTTGTACAAAGATATTCAAGATAGCAGACATACCCTAAGGAAAGCATACAACTGATAATCCGTATGTTACCCGTTTCCCGGAGGGGAAAATCAGGAAGGCCTTTTTTTCTTCCCGCTGCTGTGAAACTTATTATGGTAGCGGGGCTTTGCTCCCTGCTTTGGCCGGTGAAAAGCAGCCGGATTATAAGATGGTACCGGCCCCATTGCTTCAGGGAGGGCAGCTTTGGGCACTTCTCTGCCAAGCAGTTTTTCTATCTGCAACAGTTTCCTAAATTCTTTTTCGGTAACAAAAGTCACAGCCATGCCATCCGCTTCGGCCCTGGCTGTACGGCCAATACGGTGTATATAGTCTTCCCCGTCGTGTGGGACATCATAGTTAATAACCATTTCGATATTATCGATATCAATGCCCCTGCTGAGAATATCGGTGGCAATGAGTATCCTCACTTTTCCGCTACGGAAGTGCATGAGCACTTCTTCCCTCTTTTCCTGTTCCAGGTCGCTGTGAATCTCATCTACAGGTAGTTTGGCACGTTTTAGTTCCCTGGTAAGTTGTTTGACACTCAGTTTACTGCTACAGAAGACCAGAACGGTAGAGAAATTGCCGGAGCGAAGTATCTCTTTTACCATAGGTATTTTTTGGGCTTCGTAAAGGATGTAGGCAGACTGCGATATTTTTTCGTTCGGTTTGCTTACCGATATATTCACCTCGGCAGGGTCGTGCAGGATACGGCGGGCCATTTCCCTTATCTTGAATGGCATAGTGGCCGAGAAAAGCAGGTTTTGCCGCTGTGCCGGCAGTGTACCGATGATACGCATGATATCGTCATAGAAACCCATGTCGAGCATACGATCTGCTTCATCGAGCACGAGGTAGCGCAGCCCTTGCAATTTAACATAGCCCATATTAATATGAGCAATCATCTTGCCCGGTGTACAGATTACCACATCAGCACCCTGGCTCAGTGCTTTTTTCTCCTGTACAAATGCATTTCCATCGCCTCCTCCATAAACGGCAATAGAACTGACTGACGTAAAGTAAGAAAGCCCTTCCATGTGCTGGGCAATCTGGATAGCCAGTTCCCTTGTTGGCACAATAACCAGGGCGGTAATGCTATGATGATCCACCGGTGCAGATAAAATACGATGAATAAGCGGCAGGAGAAAAGCGGCTGTCTTGCCAGTACCTGTTTGAGCAGAAGCTATCACATCTCTGCCCTGCATCACAAACGGAATAACCTGTTCCTGGACAGGGGTAGCGGTTTCGTAGCCGGAAGCCTCAATGCCTTCCATAAGCCTAGGGTCAAAATTAAATGCTGTAAAATCCAAAATCTACTATTTATGTAAACGATCCATTAAGTAACTGTCCACAAGATACTTAATATTTGCCTTACCACCCGAAAGAAGCCGGTAAGTACCTCCCAACCTACACCCTGAAATGGTAATAAAGACAGGAGAGGCATCACCAGCACGGCTATATGCAACATTTGTATCCGGCTGTACGCTGCTAGTCCTCGCTGCGCTGTGGGCTATCCGCTTCCATCCGGGCCAGGCCTGGCTATTGTACATATCTCAGCCTTTTAGTTCCTGCAAGGGGGAAAGCTGATTCAGCCAATGCTTCTTTGGCAGTTATATTAATTTGTAGGTATTATCTCTTACAAAAAACATTTAGGTTATGATTGCAATTCTCTGCCGGTTTATTATATTTATAGATAACATCTTGTTGTAAACTTGTCGCAGAAAATGAAAATGGCGAAGCAACAGGAAATGTATTTTACAGGTTTAAATGAAACAAGGCAAATGAAAAAAGCACCCTTATTTTTTTTAGTTATTGCGACATCTTTCTGCCTGGGTTTCGCATTTAAATCAATTTTATTCAAACAACCCGAAAAACAAACATCAATGAAAAAAGTTACAGGAATTGGCGGCATTTTTTTTAAATGTAAAGACCCTGACAAAATGAGGAACTGGTATAAGGCAAACCTCGGCTTAAACACTAACCAATACGGAGCGGTTTTTGAATGGTTCCAGGGAGCAGACAGCACAAAGAAAGGATTTACACAATGGAGTCCTTTTAACGAAACGACAAAATACTTTGAGCCTTCTCCAAAAGACTTTATGATAAATTACAGGGTTGAAAACTTAGAAGCGCTTGTAAAAGAATTGAAGAGTAATGGAGTAACTATTGCAGATACAATCGAATCGTATGAGTATGGAAAATTTGTCCATATCCTTGACCCGGAGGGGAATAAAATAGAGCTCTGGGAACCGAATGACACTGAATATGAAAAATTAGGCAAGCAGCTTGGCAGCAAAACAACAAAATAAAATTACCCAATTTTCTAATTTAATTCGCTTCGACTTTTTGGGAAGAGGTCAATCGGATGTTATGCGAAACGTAACGAGATAACGTGCCGCTTGGCGACGTGTGGGAGGCGATGCTTGTCCAGCCCGAACGTTCAGCCGAATTATTGCCAAAGTTGAAGATAAGAAATAATGCTAAATAGAAAATGTTTAGGCGGGACATAAAGTAGTTAGCAAACAGTTGCTTAAAGAATACGGGACAAGCCCTTCAGTTCGTGTTGTTAGCGTGATTGCAAAATCATCTTACTACTATTATTTTCTTTATGACTATGGTGCCATTTCTGCAAATCAGTTTTACTGAATACTTACAAGCTTGCCAGTTATTGATATCGAATATTGTTTGTCCGCTATTGCAAATTTGCTTTCTTATTAATGTCCCTGCATTATCATATATAGTTACCCAGACATCATTGAAGCCTGCTGGAATTGACAGGGTGAATGAAGTAGTGGCAGGATTAGGATTTATATCTACATTAAACCCTTCTAATGATGCTTGTAAATAAACAACTTTACTATAGGTAAACTTTCCATCTAAATCGACTTGCTTTAAGCGATAATATGCTCTCCCTTGCTGCATAAAGTTAATGTCTGTAAAACTATAACTATGTGGCAGGCTTGTTGTACCATTACCGTTTATGATTGCTATAGTTGTAAAGCTGATACCATCTGAACTTCGCTGCACTTCAAAATTTTTATTGCTGATTTCGCTGCTGGTTTGCCAGTTTAATTGTGCATTTTTATTTGATAATACTGCTGTGAAATTAGTAAGTAAAACAGGGATAGTTACAGGATCTAATCCAAGTTTAACAACGAAAAAATCATGCCCGGTACAAGCATGACAAGTTGGGCTTAAATGAAAGCCAGTGCCAGCTATATCGCCATTGTTGCCACTATAATTAGAAACTACACTGCCAGCTACAATATATCCTCCATCTATTGTTTGCTGCATGGATGTAGCATAGTCAATATTATCGCCACCCATTGTTTTTTGCCATTTTAATACACCCAGGCTATCAATTTTAAACATCCATAAATTAGTATTAGTGTTATTAATAGAAGGACTTACATTTTGAACGTCTCCATCATGAGAGTTTGTTGTAGCTGTAATTACAAAACCACCATCAGAGGTTGGCGATAAACTATTTCCAATATCCGAACCCGATCCTCCATAGCACTTTTGCCAAATCAATGTTCCCAAACTATCTGTTCTTACTACCCATACATCATTATAGCCGCCATGAAATCCGGTAACATCTCTTCCAGTATCACTAACAAACCCAACTGCTATATATCCACCATCTTTCATTTCAAAAACACTGTTTGCAAAATCATAACCCCCTATACCTCCATAAAATTTCATCCATTGTTGGTTACCTATACTGTCTTTTTTTTCTAATACAAATCCAAGCCCCGAAACACCACCTGCCATTATATATCCTCCATCTTTGGTTTGTTTAATACTGTTCTCGTAAGTCATCGCAAATGATTGCCATTGTACACTACCAGTATTAGACAGTTTTACTACAGAGCCATTTGCAAAATCTCCTGAATTTGCCTGACTTCCATAGTCTACACCTACTACAATATATCCACTGTCTTTTGTTTGAACAATGCTTTGAGCTTGACCAAATCCGGGCTTGTTAGGTCCCATTATTTTTTGCCATTGTAATGTACCGGTAGCATCTATTTTAATAATCCAGTAATCGCCCCAAAGTGGATGATTAGAATCAGGTATAAAACCGCCGGTTACATCGCCATCAGGTGAAGTAGTAGAACCTGCTACAATATAGCCGCCATCAAAGGTTTGTTGAATACTATGGGCTATATCTGTTCCCGAACCACCATAGCATTTTTTCCATTGTATGGCACCAGCTGGAGATAGCTTTACTACCCAAAAATCTTCTATTCCATCTCCATGATTGCCGGTTACATCCCCATCATTATAATTGGATTGCCCTGCAACAATATACCCGCTGTCTTTAGTTTGAATAATTACATTGGCATCCTCTTCTCCAAAGCCGCCATAGCATTTTTTCCATTGTATACTGGGTGCCTGTGCGTTAGCTAATCCAAAGGATAACAGCAAAGAATAAAATAGTAATATATTTTTCATGCCTCTCAGTAATTTTAAATATTTTTCAATCTTTAAATAGTCATTCTTGTAGTTTAAGATGTTATGCAAAGCATAACGAGATAACGTACCGCTATCGGCGCATTTCGCCAAAACTATTAAATATGCGCAATTAATCTGTAAACATATAAAATTTACCCATCGTTTATATATTGGATATCAATTATTTGATTCGCTTTATGATTAACATTCCAAATAAATAGTTTTCAAAAATATACAAACTGCGCAATGCCTTTTGTTTCTATTTTAATTGAATCCGACCTAATATGTCTCAATACAAGTACCCAATTTATATTTCTGTAACATGCAGTTTTTTTACGGCTTCGCCTCTCTCAGTCACACGAATATTACTGAAAACATTTATTTTAAAATTAAAGTTTTTTTTGACTTAGGACAAAATATTAGCTGATCTTTTCAAATAAAGCAATAAGGATTTTAAGAACCCAATTAATTAACTGCATTTCAATTATTTCGCCCGGTGCTAGAATCTCTTATATGCTTTCCAATATTGAAATGTAAATGTCAAAATAGTTTAGTTTCATTTACTCCCCAAAAATGGTGATAGAAACTGGCAAATTCCAAGTACCTGGCTTTATTCACTATTACCAGAATATGATAATAAACTTTTTATTACCGGCTCGCATCAAGAAAAAACATATTTTTATATAGCTTCTCTTGATATTACAAGCGATAAAACAGTTTTGGGAAAAACATGGGCAAAGGCAATAAACACATATTTTTTCAAGTTTCATGTTACTACTTATGGTATTTATATTTAGGTTACAAACTCTGTTATTTACACAGTGTACTTCATTAGTAATTTCAGAAAGTAACCTAAAGCTCCCTTAAAAAAACATTGTATCACAATTTGTAACAAAATATTGTCAACAAAAGCTAAATGAAGTAACAGAAAAGATTAATGAAAGCATTGTTAACAGTGAATTAAGGTTGTAAATATATGCGTATATTCGTTGCAGTTATTTCCCGATACAAAACTTTGAGAAAATAAAATCCAATACATCCTCATTTGTAATATCACCTGTGATTTCGGATATAAAATGCAGGCAAGAGCGTATATCCAGTGCCAGCAAATCGCCGGCTATCTTGTTATCGAGTCCTTCCCTGATATCCTGCAACGACTTCAATACTTTTTGCAATGCCTGATGGTGCCTGGCATTGGTAACGATCGTATTCTCCGTATTTGTATTGCCGCTCACTACGCAATTGTATAAAGCATCACGCAATTGTTCAATACCTTCATGCCGCCTGGCAGATATAAAGATCACATCTTTTACCGGCATAAAAATATTTTGCCAATAGGCCACACCCTTATCATCCGTTTTATTAGCAATTAAAAGAAACTGTTTCCCGCTCTGCTGAAACTCCGAGACAATCTTTTTTAACTCTTCTATCGGCATGGTATTCACATCAAATATATACAACACGATATCAGCCGAGCGCATTTTCTCCAAACTTTTCTCTATGCCGATCTTCTCTATTTTATCTACACTATGTTCTCTGATCCCGGCAGTGTCTATCAACCGGAAAATAATACCTCCGATATTCAGCAACTCTTCTATCGTATCTCTTGTGGTACCGGCAATTTCACTTACTATAGCCCGGTAATCGTTCAGCAGGGTATTAAGCAATGTGCTTTTCCCCGCATTAGGCTTACCGATAATGGCAGCGCTGACACCGTTTCTTATTGCATTTCCCAGTTGAAACGACTCGCTTAATCTGCTCGTGGTGGTAATAGCATCATTGATCAGCCCGTATAACTTAGAGCGGTCAGCAAACTCTACATCTTCTTCACTAAAATCCAGTTCCAGTTCTATCAACGCAGAAAACCGGATAAGGTTTTCCCGCAAATGCTTTAAAATACTACTAAAGCCACCCCGTATATTCTGCAAAGCGGAGCGCTGAGATGCGGCTGTATTGGAAGCTATCAGATCTGCAACAGCTTCAGCCTGCGTAAGGTCCATCTTGCCCTTCAGAAATGCCCGCTGCGTAAATTCGCCGGGCCGAGCCATACGGGCACCATGCTTTACACAGGCTTTCATGACTTCCTGTTGTATATACCCGCTGCCATGGCAGCTTATTTCCACCACATCCTCGCCGGTATAGCTTTTGGGGCCTTTGAAGAGAGAGAGTACTACTTCGTCTATATCCACACCATCATCGCTAAGCATCCCTACATGCAGCGTATGCGATGCCTGCCGGAGGATATTCTTTGAACGAAACAAACTATCTGCAATAACCCAGGCCGTAGCGCCGCTCAGGCGTATTACACCAATGGCGCCTACGCCGGGAGGCGTGGCCAATGCTACTATCGTATCGTCCCATCCGGAAAGCTTCATAGCACAAATATACCACCTCTGGCACTAAAAAAGCCTCCTGCCTGAAAGGCAGAGGCTTATACAGATAACTACCATCCTGCTTCAAAAGAGTAATGTTTATTTTATGTGGCCGGCCGCTGGCCCCTGATGAAACTTCAGTGGCGACGCTCCGTTCAACTGTAGTGCTGCTATGAACCTTTTTTTTGACAGGGCTAGGATTCGGGGTCGGCCAGTACAAATGTCACCGGCTGAAGATGATAAGCATTTACATTATGCCCGTTATACAAAGCGGGTATCCACGCCGGGCCGTCTTTGATGATTTTTATTACCTGGGCACCTATACCAAATCCCGGGTCATTGTCACATTCAATATCACGAATGCTTCCATCTTTGCTTACAACAAATTTTACTATTACGGTATACACACCTTCAGGCGCTCCATTGTTCAATGGCACACCCGGATCGAGATGCTTGGAAAGGTATCGTTTCCATGCTTCTGCACCTCCGGGGAATTTGGCCTGTACCTGTACATTTTCAACAATGCCGTTATTATCATCTTCTATAGGCTTCACCACTACCGCTGTCCCGGTTGTTTCCCCGGCCGGGGCTACTATCCCGTCATCGTTATTATTGCCTGCATTAGTCGTAATATCTACCCGGGCATTGTTTATCTGATCTACTGTAGGCGGTTTGTCGCTAGGGTCTACCTGGTTGTCCTTTACAATTTTCACCATAACGCTTCTTACAGTAGATACCTGTGGCTTGACCTTCGTTATCGGCTTTATTTTTTCTACAGCCTTTTCCTGCGATGCTCCTTTAATAACTATCTCCGGGATATCAGCAAGTATACTATGTGTGTGCTTTTTTGCAGCAGCAATCAGTGTTGCAATAAAAAGAAAAAGTATGATACCTGCCGTAATACCGAAGGCGTACACCAAGCGCCTATTGTATGTTTTGCGCAAATCATATGCGCCGTAAGCTTTATTCCTGCCATCAAAGAGTATATCTAAGAAATTGGCATTTAAGATTGCTGTGGCTTCCATATACTTTGTTTTTAATTGAGATAAACAAGATTCATTATTCCATAAAGATTTTTATTAGTGTTGCAGCCTGTTATCCATCCCGCTTATCAGTTCTTTATCGGCGGTATCCATATTTACAAAAGCGTAACTACGGATATCACAAATATTCATTTCGTCCAGCATAGCCATTACATCATGATAATTACTGTTATCACTGGGTTTAATAATGATGAATAATTTATCTGCTGTGGTGCTAGCTTTTTTGTGCAGTAGCACATTCCTTGCATCACGAGTCATTCCTTTATGTATAGCTATAGCATTCTTTCCCTCGTAGTAATATATTTCCCCGGGAGCAGGCAACAAAAAAGTAAGCACGCCACTTTCCGGTACTGTCATCGAATCTACGTTGCTTACATTGTCTTTCGGTAATATAAGCCTGGCTACTGCCGGTTTAGACATTGAAGTAGTAAGGATAAAAAATGTGATTAGCAGGAACCCCAGATCAACTATTGGGGTAAGGTCTACATGCATTCTTTTTTTTGCAGCAGGCCTGCGGCCATTATCATTGCCTTTTGCGGGAGTTGCCAGAATGTCTGCCATGGTGGTTGTTTTCTCATGAGATGTAACAGGCATTTTTTTCCATAAAAAAATCCCCCGCGGTTGGCAGGGGATCAATGAATCGTTTTTGCAATTTGTTATTGTTCTTCTACAAGGAATGTAATAGGCTGCCGACGATATGCGTTTACATTCCGCCCATTCTGCAATGCTGGCTTCCATGATGGCCCTTTACGAATAACTTTCTTAGCTTCTTCGCACATTCCATAACCGGGATCACTTTCACATTGAATATCGCTAATAGCGCCATCCCTACTCACAACAAACCTCACTACAACGGTATAAGTACCGGGAGGGGCATTGTTATCAACAGGGACATTTGCATTAAGGTTTTTCTGCAGGTAACGCTGCCAGGCAGGGGCACCACCAGGAAATTCAGCATCCTGTTCCACCTTCGTAAATATCTTTTCATCGTCATTTTCCTTTGCTGCTTCCACAACACCACTTCCCTTATCAGAAACAGCGGGAGCAACAATACCCTCGTCTTTCACACCCTCCTGCGATTTTACATCGATACGGGTGTCTTCTATTTTTTCTATTTCCGGTGGTTTTTCGTCAGGTTTTACCTCATTATCTTTTACGATTTTAGGAGGAGTAAACTTGATCGTTTCCACTTTCGGCGGAGGTGGCAATTTGGGTGGCGGAGGTGGTGTTTCGGGCTTTTTTTCTTCTTTCTTAACTTCGGAAAGAGACATATCCTTTACTACAAACTCCACTTGCTGTTTGGGCTTAAGAGCCGTAGCCAGCAAGCTTAACAAAAAGATAAGCAAAGCCAGTGCACCGGTAATTATAAGCGCTGCAGCAACCCTTTTCTGATAGGTTTTCCGCAAGTTATAAGCTCCGTATTCTT
>CAZKPH010000014.1:0-18732 GCA_964554605.1 uncultured Ferruginibacter sp. | reverse complement strand
GCCTTTTACAACGGCACTTGCGGTAAATAATGGTGCTTTCTTTCCAACTAATATTGACATAATTTTTGATTTGATTTAGAATAATGCAAAAATACAAACAATCCGCCACCGCCAACATTTTCAAAAGATAAAAAAAACATAATTATCGAGCAGCGCTGAGGTATTAGCTGACTAAAATCATGCTACTTTGTAACATAAGTAACACTCGGAAACTGATCCCGAAAATATTTTTGCCATAAGTAATAACTGGAATCATGAAAAAACTGTTGATCCTGGGAGCCGGAACCGGCGGTACTATGATGGCTAATCATCTTGCTAAAAAACTGAATAAGAACGAATGGGGAATTACCATTATAGATGCGAGAAAGGAACATTATTATCAGCCCGGCTATTTATTCCTTCCTTTTGACATTTATAAACCTGAAGATATTATTAAACCCATTGATAAGTTTATCCCGAAAGGTGTTAAACTTATACAATTGGGAATTGATAAGATTGATGCCAGCGACAATACGGTATGGCTTCAGGATGGCAGCCATCTTACTTATGACATCCTTATCATTGCAACAGGGTCAAGAATAGCGCCGGAAGAGATACCTGGTATGGCGGGAAATGAATGGAAAAAATCTGTTTTTGATTTTTACACGTTTGAAGGCGCACTTGCTTTACGCAATAAATTGAGAGAATGGCAAGGAGGGAAATTAGTAGTACACATAACCGAGATGCCTATCAAATGTCCGGTAGCGCCACTTGAATTTGCATTCCTGGCAGATGATTATTTCCAGAAAAAACAAATGAGGAATAAAGTGGAGATTACTTACGTAACACCGATGAGCGGAGCTTTCACTAAACCCAAAGCTTCTGCTGCCCTCAGCCATCTGCTCCAGGAAAAGAACATACATATTGAAGGCGACTTCGCTATTGAAAGTGTAGATAATGAGAATAAAAAGATCATTGATTACGGCGGCAGAGATATCCCCTTTGATCTCCTAGTGACGATCCCGACAAATAAAGGCGACGACATGATAGGACGATCCGGCCTGGGAGATGACCTTAATTATGTACCCACAGATAAACAAACATTGCAATCTATTGCGCACAAAAATATTTTCGTCATTGGCGATGCAACCAATATTCCGGCATCCAAAGCAGGGTCAGTAGCACATTTTGAGGCCGATATCCTGACGGAAAATATTCTGAATTATATGCATGGACAGCCTTTTAAAGACACTTTCGACGGCCATGCAAATTGCTTTATCGAAACAGGAAAAGGAAAAGGCCTTTTGATTGATTTCAATTATACTCAAGAACCAGTTGAGGGTAAATTTCCATTTAATTCTATCGGCCCGCTCCAATTACTTAAAGAAAGCAAGATCAATCATTGGGGCAAAATGGCTTTTCGCTGGATATACTGGAATATGCTCCTAAAAGGTATCGCTATACCATTTGTCCCGGCCAACATGAAACCCAAAAAAATAACATCTTAATCAACCTATAAAAAAACAATTATGGAAAAACAATATGCAGGCAAAACCATCACTGTCAACGAAGAAGGCTACCTGGCAGATTTTACACAATGGACAAAAGAAGTGGGAGAAGGAATTGCCAGTGAATACAGCATTTCATTGTCACCCCGCCATTGGGAGATAATCAACTACCTACAGGATCAACACAAGAAAGAAGAAGCACTCAGCATCAGGAAAATTGGGAAAAGCGGCGTTATTGACATCAAAGAATTCTATGAACTTTTTCCAGGTGGGCCACTGAAGATTTCTACAAAGATTGCTGGTATACCCAAACCTGCAAGTTGCGTATAATTTTCAACAATTTAAATCTATGTATATGAGCGAATATAATGGCGAGATCAAAAAAATGATGATCATCCTTTCCAAAGGCACACTGGAAAATGTTTATGCGGCTTTCGTACTGGCAAATGGCGCCAGGATGGAAGGTATTGAAGCCGAAATATTTTTTACTTTTTTTGGGCTGGAAGCAATTCACAATAAAAAACTGGACAAACTGAAAGTGCCGACAGTCGGCAATCCTGTAATGCACATGCCTACTTTGCTTGGTGCATTACCTGGCATGGAATCTTTTGCCACTTCCATGATGAAAAAAGAAATGGAAAAACTGGATATACCCGAAGTGAGGGAATTTTTGGATATCCTTACTGCCTCCGGCGTGAAACTTTGGGGTTGCAAACTGGCATTTGATATGTTCCACTACAAAAAAGAAGATTTGTACCCGGGAATCAACGACATAATAACCGTTGGCGATTTTTATCAAAAAGCCAAAGGCTTAGGCACGCACATGTTGTTTATTTAAGCGTTGTTTCTATACTTCCATTTTTGAGTTGAGGATAGTTAACACCTGTTAACTATCCTCTTTTATTTATACTGAAAAAGATGACCCACAACCACAGGTCTTACTTGCATTTGGGTTTTTAAATGTGAACCCCCGTGAATTGAGCCCGCCCTGCCAATCTACCTCCATTCCTGCCAGATAAATCCCGTGTGATCTTTCCATCACACAAGGGATACCTTCAATCTCGAAAGAAAAGTCTTTATCGGTTTGCATACCGAAACCCAATACATAGGTCATGCCGCTGCAACCTCCCCCCTTTACGCCAACACGCAGAACCTGTTTCTCATCAAAATCAGCAGCATTCATCAGGCGTTTTATTTCTTCTATAGCATCTTCGGTAAACTTTACCGGAGGTGTAACGAGTGTATCCATAAACATCATTTTAAGCAAAATTAATCCATATCACAAAACCATTTAAATATTAGCTTTGCGAAAGAAGGAAATTTTTGCCCCCGAATTAGCTTATTTTTGCAGGAAACATAATTCTATGACTTTACTGGAGATTGGTTTTCAGGACATTCAATTAGCGGTTATTTTTGTTTTCTTCATTGCCATTGCCTGGTTATTAGCCGAATTCAGAGGGATGAAAGAAGAATTCAGGGAACGAATGGGAATTAATAACGACACTATCAAATTACGTTTACAGGCTTATGAGCGCCTTACCCTTTATGCCGACAGGGTATCGTTGGAGAACCTGGCAGTACGTATACCCTACAACAATCTGTCCGTTACGGAATACCAATTGCAATTACTTGATACTATTCGTACTGAATTTGAGTATAATGTAAGCCAGCAAATTTATGTAGGCCCGGATGTATGGAAAGCTATCTGCAACCTGAAAGACCAGAATACTTATATTATCAACCAACTTGCTGCAACATTGCCGAACCAGGCTCCGGCCATTGAGCTTGGCAAACGAATATTGGAATATGCATCTAACGCAAACGCCGATCTGGGTACCATCGTGCAAGATGCGATTCAATTCGAAGCTAAAAAAATCTTCTGATCCTTTTCGATTAGAAAATGAAAAAAATTACTACAGACTCGGGAATAGAAATTAAGCAGGTATACCTACCTCCTGCCGGGAATAAGACCGCCGACAACGAACAGCCCGGGGAATTCCCTTTTACCCGGGGTGTGCAGCCAGATATGTACCGTGGTAAATGCTGGACTATGCGACAATACGCCGGATTCAGCACAGCAGAGGAAAGCAATAAAAGGTACCACTATCTTTTATCTCAGGGAGTAAGCGGGCTTAGTATAGCTTTTGATCTCCCAACACAGATCGGGTATGACAGCGACCATCCTCTTGCAGAAGGCGAAGTTGGAAAAGTCGGTGTAGCCATAGATTCCCTGGAAGACATGGAAGTACTTTTTAAAGGGATAAAACTGGAAGATATCTCTACCTCCATGACCATCAATGCCACTGCCTTTATACTTCTGGCCCTTTATGTGGCAATCGCTAAAAAACAGGGGGCTGATCTTTCTAAAATTACAGGTACCATACAAAACGACATCCTGAAGGAATATGCAGCAAGGGGTACATACATATACCCTCCCCAGCCTTCTATGCGTATCATTACAGATATCTTTGAATGGTGCAGCAAGGAACTCCCAAGATGGAATACCATTTCTATATCCGGCTATCATATCCGTGAAGCTGGCAGTAATGCCGTCCAGGAAGTGGCCTTTACGCTGGCAAACGCAAAGGCTTATGTCAAAGCTGGTACTGACAGAGGCATTGACATTAATATGTTGGGAAAAAGGCTTTCTTTTTTCTTTAATGCCCATAATAACCTATTTGAAGAAGTTGCCAAATTCAGGGCCGCCAGAAGGATGTGGGCTAAGATTATGAAAGAAATGGGTGCCAGTGAGCCAAAGGCTATGATGTTACGCTTCCATACCCAAACCGGGGGAGCTACGCTTACTGCACAACAACCTCTGAACAATATCTCCCGTGTTACAATACAAGCTATTGCTGCTGTCATGGGAGGAACTCAAAGCCTTCATACTAATGGCTATGATGAAGCATGGAACCTGCCTACCGAGGCCTCTGCCTCAATTGCCTTACGTACGCAACAGATTATTGCGCATGAAAGTGGCATCGCAGATACTGCTGATCCCCTGGCCGGAAGTTATTTTGTAGAAACCCTTACCGATGAAATAGAAAAAAAAGCATTCGGCCTTATCAACACAATTGACTCTATGGGAGGAAGCGTAAGGGCAATTGAGCAACAATTTATACAAAATGAAATAGCCAGAAGCGCTTATGAATACCAGTCAAAAATTGAAAACAAAGAAAAGATTATTGTAGGACTCAACCAGTTTCAATCAGGGGAATTATCTACACCTCCCTCCTTCCATATAGACGAGCATATCCGCCAGGTACAAATCGAAAAACTGAGAAAGCTTAAGCAAAATCGCGATGCCAATGCTGTCCGGGCCCTGTTAAACAAAATCCATGATGCTGCAATAAATAATACAAACCTGATGCCTCCGGTGATAGAAGCAGTCGAGAATTATTGCACACTAGGCGAGATAGCAGATGAGCTAAGAAAAATATTCGGCGAATACCATTAATAACAAGCCTGATGTGCAGTAGGTAATAAGCGTTGAAAAAACAAGTGTTGATAATAGCTTACATTTGGAATATTATTGCTACCCGAAATGAAATTTAAGTTCCTTCTCCTGGCCTTTTTTTTTAGCAAATTCCCTGCTACTGCCCAGTTTCAGCTGCCGGCATGCAAATCTGTTGAAGCCATTGCCCTGTCTGAACGTAATGCACATGCCCGGTTGGGGGAAACAGGAACCAATGGGATAGCAGGTACAATGTCGTCAGATAATTTTGATATAAAATACTATCGGTGCGAGTGGGAAATAGACCCTTCCGTAAGGTATATTAGGGGAAAAATTACCGCCTATTTTGTTATTACAAAAACGAGTAATTCCATCACTTTGGACCTGCTTAGCCCATTACTCGCAGACAGTATATGGCATTATAATGAATGGCTGGCTCTTTCACAAGGTTCAAATACGGTCACAGCAGGATTTTTCGATACGCTTTCTGCCGGAACATTGGATTCCGTTACTATCTATTACCATGGTATCCCTTCCGATACAGGTTTTGGTTCGTTTATTCAATCTGCACATAATGGCACCCCTGTTATCTGGAGCTTGAGCGAACCCTATGGCAGCAGAGACTGGTGGCCCTGCAAAAACGGGTTAGATGATAAAGCTGATTCAATCGATGTATACATTACTACGCCCACTACATATAAAGCTGCAAGCAACGGCGTTCTCATTGGCGAAACAGTTACCGGCAACAGGCGGATTGCCCATTGGCAACACCGCTATCCTATTGCTTCTTATCTTATATGTTTAGCTGTGACCAATTATAGCGTATTCAACAACTCCGTTCAAATCGGGGATGAATTACTCCCTATGCAAACTTATTGTTACCCGGAGTATTTAAATTCTTTCCAAAGCGGCACAAACAACACCTTGGCTGCATTACAGTTTTACAGTAACATCTTCGGCAACTACCCCTTTTTACGGGAAAAATACGGGCATGTTCAGTTTGGCTGGGGAGGTGGCATGGAACATCAAACCTGTACATTCGTTGTATCCATTGATGAAAGCCTTTGCTCTCACGAACTGGCACACCAATGGTTTGGCGACAAAATTACTTGTGCTACATGGAAGGATATTTGGTTAAATGAAGGGTTCGCCACTTTTTTGTCCAGTATGTACATGGAAAATAAGTATCCATCTTCCATAATCGCTACGCGAAAAAGCGAGATAGCAACCATCACCGCTTACCCGGGAGGATCTGTTATGGTAGACGACACCACTAGTGTCGATAGGATTTTTGATTCAAGGCTCTCCTACCTGAAAGGGAGCCATCTGCTTTATATGCTTCGCTGGATATTAGGTGATAGCGCTTTTTTTGCAGGGCTAAATAATTATCTTCAGGATCCGGCACTCGCCTACGGGTTTGCCCGGACCCAGGACCTAAGAAAACACCTGGAACAATCTTCAGGTAAGGATCTCGGATATTTTTTCAAAGAATGGTATGAGGGGCAGGGCTATCCGAGCTTTACGATAGAATGGGCCAATGCCGAAATAGGGAATGTACACATAAGGGTATCCCAGGCAGCTTCTCATTCTTCCGTTTCATTCTTTGAGTTGCCAGTTGCCTTGCGTTTCAGTAATGCAACACAACAAAAAACAGTTGTAGTAAACAATATTACTAATGGTGAAATATTCTTCAAGGCTATCGGATTTGTTGCCGATACTGCAATAATAGACCCTGAATACTGGCTCATTACAGCCCGGAATAAAGTTATAAAAAGAACCGATATCCCGGTTCCCATCGCCTTTCAGCAATTTACCGTAAGAAAACAAAATTGTGCTGCGCAAATAGCCTTCAGTTGTGCTGACGAAAGTAATATAAAAGACTATAGCCTGGAGTGTAGCATAAATGGAAGCAAATACATAGGTATTGCTACCATAGAAAAAAACAGGATACAAAATACCAGAGGAGGCTTTTCTGGCTATGAATACAATTACCCTTTCAATTCATCAGGCCTCCATCTTTTCCGTATAAGGATGAATTTTATAGACGGGTCAGTGCAATACAGCTATACTATAGCCACAGAAGGCTGCTCTCCGGCACTGGAAATTGTTAGTTTCTATGACCCGTTAAGCCACTGCATAACCGTAAAGAATTTAATGGAAGGGAAAAAAACAATACGGGTTATCAATGTATCGGGGCAACCACTTATTACTGTACAAACCTTCGATAATGATGTAACCTTTCATACAGAAAATATCCCTAAAGGCAATTACGTCATACAAATAAGCCATGCAAATGGAACAAGCCTCAGAAAATCCATAACATTATTTTAATCAATGTGCGAAATCCTGTTCATAATTTCCTTCAATGCGTTCTTTTGAAGGGTTGAAATATCCGAATTTCACTTCAGGGAATTCTTCACTGATAAGATCCATCATCTGCCTGATTCCTATCGAATCTCCCGTTTCGGCAACCCCAATTTTCCGGAGATACCAGTCGGGATCTATATTGAAATTGCGCCATTGGATCATACTCAACCCCGTATAGCGGATCAATTCCCGCAGTGCTTCATATTCTTCAAGAGAATCCGTCATCCCGGGAAAAACAAAATAATTCAAGCTAGCCCAACCCCCGTAACTACGTACAGTTTTAAGGCTTTCAGCCAAAGCAGAAAAGGAATAATTATTAGGACGATAATAAGGAAGGTAAATACTTTCCCTTGCACTGTTTGTGCTAACCCGTATACTATCTAATCCTGCTTCGCATAAAGCTTTCACTGCGACAGGATCGCTTCCGTTTGTATTAATATTAATAATTCCTTTTTTTGTATGCTTCCGTATTTCAATTATACTATCCCTTATTGTTTCCCACATGAGTAAAGGCTCCCCTTCACACCCCTGCCCAAAACTTACGATAGGATATGGGGCCGTTTCCAGGTGCGGGACAGTGAATTCTACAATTTCTTCAACAGTAGGCCTGAAAGTAAGCCTGTCTTGTGTGCTTACTATTGTTTCCTCCTCCGGCTGAAAACTAATACAGCCGATACAGTTTGCATTACAGGCTGGTGAAGAAGGAATAGGGCATTCCCACCTGCCCATAAAAAAATTACGGGCAGCAGGGCAATTGTAAGTAAGGCAGCAATTTTCCGCCAGGTGTTTCACCAGGCGATTATCATTATAAGAAGACAATAAACGCTTCACTCCTTCCCTAATCATCTTTTCATCAAAGCCTTCACATTCCTGGCGAATATCCTTCTCAATCCTTATGGCTGTTACGTAAAATGCATCATCATACCATCCTGCTGCCGTATAACAAAACAGCGGTAAAGTAGGAGCGTCTGGCAATGTTTCGTAAGCCGCCATATACAGTCCCGTGTGTGCCGGAGGTATAAAAGCAGCCACAGCCCATCCTTTTTCGCAAAGCCGCATCTCTCCTGTCTGTACATCGATCCCTATCCCACGCCTGCCGGGCAATTCGTAAAGTTGCCCGCCTGAAGGCAAAGCTACCCACTCATCTGCAGCAACAGGAATGGCATCCCATCCGCTACGGCCGGTTACATACAATGATGTATCTTCAAAAATATTACCCTTGCCATCAGAGTAAAGTATATACGGGCTGTTTTTTAACATAGTATTCAAAAATAGTGATTTACAGAAAAATAGCTTATTGACTTACCATGGAGTTGAAAAAAATATTGCAATCATTTTCCGTATAGGAAGCATTTTCCCATACCACTTCCCTTTGAAAGAAACGGTTATTTATAAATTGGATAGTTAATAATCCGTCTTTCAATATAACAAAATCTACCTGCCGCCAGCTATATCTTGCTTTATTCAATGGCTTCACAAGAAGTATCCCCTCATTATCAATTGTTATTACTGTTTCCTTTTTTATAAATAAATGTAAAAGCCAGTATAGTAAAATCAGCAATAAAAAATAAATAGTTTGCGTCAATATGCACAAAACAAGTATGGTACCGGTAAGGATATACGGCAACGGGATCTTTTTGGCTAATTTTCCGATATAATATGAAAAGGCCAACAATGCCAACCCAGTTAGAATCGCTAATATACCCCAACGGGAAGCCTGAAGAAAAGCTACAGTAGCAACGATAGCCAACACTATCCTTACAACGATAAACGATATATTGCCTTTCTCAGGACGAGCATGAAAAGTATACACTTACAGAAATTATTTATTGTTGGCTACCATGAGGTTGCATAACTTGAATAATACTCTTGCCCCTACGTTGGCATCCCACTCATCGTGGCTAACCCCAATTTCGCTCACATCAAAGCCTACCAATTGGCGGCCGCTTTGTATTACTTTGCGCATAAGATAGAATATGTGTGAAGTATCAAACCCTCCCGGCACGGGTGAACCTGTATTGGGACAGAGTTTTGGGTCAAGGCCGTCGATATCAAAACTGATATATACTTTCTGAGGTAATTTACTGACAACCTCTTCTGCAATATATTGCCATGCCTGCCCTTCAAAAAGCCTTTCCTTCAATTCTTTATCCAGGTATGTAATAACACGATAATTACTATTGGAAATATAATGCCACTCTTCTTCGCAATAATCCCGGATCCCAACCTGAACAAGCTTTGTTATTTCCGGGATTTCTTCCAGTGCATTATACATGACCGAAGCGTGTGAGTACCTGAAATCCTCATACGACTTCCGAAGATCACAGTGAGCATCAATCTGAAGTATACCGAACTCGCCGTATTTTTCGGCAACAGCTTTCATAAACCCGAAAGGCGTACTATGGTCGCCACCGAGGAGCCCAACTTGTTTGCCCTTTTCCAACAATTCCTTTGTTTGCTGATATACCCAATCGTTAAGGTACTGGCTACCGGCATTTACTTCTTTGTAGGCCTTACACATGAATTTGTTGCTATTCACATCCTCTCCTTCGGCAATATAACTAATATATAATTCGGCCTCTTTTCGTAAATAATCACTCTTCATAAGGATTTTCTTATCAGGGTTCCTCATATAATAACCCTGTCGCCACCCATTTGTCACTTCAGGGTCAAATAGCTCTACCTTAAGGCTTTCTTTGAAAACATGCTCCGGAGCACGGGCAGTACCGGTATCATAACTCACCGTCACCTCCCACGGTACAGGCAAAATAACCAATCTCGCCTCTTCTTCACTGAAGGGTAAACCAAAGATATTATTGTTGGGATTACTAACAGAGTTAGGATTAAATGTTGAAATATCCGGCATTATTCACTTGTATGAGAATACAAATATACATTCGGCAGGATTTATTCTTGTACAAATGTTAAAAAAGATTTAACGAAAATTAACATGAGGGGGTTTTCGATTACATTTGCACGGAAATATATAAGCATGAAGAAAACACATATCATCATTCTTGTAACAATTGCCCTATCCATAGGTATGCTTGTCTACTTCTCTGTTGACCTTTCTACCTATGACACGATAAATTCAGCCCGGCAGAAACAAGGCAAGACTGTGAATCTTATTGCCCGTCTTGACAAGGCGTCCCCTATGGAATACGATCCTGCTAAAAATCCTAATTTTCTGGCATTCTATGCTACTGACAGCCTCGGAAACCGTACAAAAGTTGTATACCACAACACGAAACCGATGGATATGGAAAAAAGCGAGAGGATCGTACTGAAAGGAAAAATGCAGGGAGATGTTTTTGAATGCAGCGATATCCTGTTGAAGTGCCCCAGTAAATACAAAGACGATAAAAAACAACTGGAAAAACAAGTAGCCAATAATTAATAAAAGAATACCTTTTACTGCCGTACTTGCAGAAAACAAACATTATGTAAGGCGGGCCATTTCATCATATAACAAAGAAGCATGCATTTTGAGGGAGAACATCTTTTACCAGGGCAATGGGGCCATTTTTTTGTACTACTGGCCTTTGTAACTTCATTAGTAACTACCATTGGCTATGGTATTGCATCCACAAAGAAGAATGCGGATGAAAGAAATTCTTGGCTCAACTTTTCCAGAACAGGTTTCCTTATCCAAGCGGCTGCTACTATTGCTGTTTTTATAACCATCTTTTACATTTGCGCCAATCATTATATAGAATATTTTTTTGCATATAAACATACATCCCGGGAACTTGAATTCAAATATCTTCTTGCCTGTATCTGGGAGGACCAGAGCGGCAGTTTTTTACTTTGGTCTTTGTGGCACTCCCTGCTTGGGATAATCTTTATTATAACCAACCGGAAAAAAGCCAGCGATGGCTGGGAAGCCCCTGTAATGAGCGTCATCAGCCTTGCACAGGTGTTTCTGTCGCTTATGATAATGGGTATATATTTGGGTAGCGTTAAAATTGGCAATAGCCCATTTGTATTGACACGTAATGAGATAAATGGCCCCATTTTCAGCCTCCCTAATTACCTGGAAATGATAAAAGACGGAGTCGGGCTTAACGTACTATTAAGGAACTACTGGATGGTTATCCACCCACCTGTTTTGTTTCTGGGATTTGCATCGGCCATTATCCCATTCGGATATGCTTATGCTGGTATCCAAACACATAAATACGGAGAATGGGTGAAACCGGCGATCCCTTATACGCTTTTCTGTGCGGCTGTGTTGGGGGTGGGGATTATGATGGGAGGCAAATGGGCCTATGAATCACTATCCTTTGGCGGCTATTGGGCATGGGACCCGGTTGAAAATGCTTCGCTGGTACCCTGGCTCATATTGATTGCAGGGCTTCATACAATGCTCATATATAAAGCCACGGGGCATTCGCTCAGGGCCAGCTATTTCTTTGCACTAGCTGCCTTTATTTTGGTATTATATTCTTCGTTCCTGACACGTACCGGTATTCTTGGAGATACCTCCGTACATGCTTTTACTGAAGCTGGCAAAGCAATGAATATATTAATACTGTCGTTCCTGCTTGCTTTTACATTGCCTGCCTCAATCTTATTCTTCGTTCATTATACTCGCATCCCTTCGCTTAAACAGGAAGAAGCAACACACTCCCGTGAGTTCTGGATGTTCATTGGTTCGTTAATTATGATGCTATCTGCCATTTTCGTAATCGGCAAAACTTCAACACCTGTTTTTAATTCCATTTTCGGAACAAAATTAGCACCTCCGGAAGATATAGAATTCTCGTATAACAAAGTGATCGTACTGGTAGCCATTCTAATCGGTATCCTTACTGCTGTTTCGCAATACCTCAAATATAAAACCACTAAGAAATCTTTTTTTCTTAGAAAAATAGCATTCCCAACGCTTTTATCAGCTATTCTCACTACAACAATTGTATTCTTTTACCCGATAGAATATTATAAACAGGGAGGAGGATTCCTGGCCGCCATCTATGCCGCATTTTTTGCCGCCATCTATGCTGTGATCGCCAATGGTATATACATATTAAATGGGGTAAAAGGAAACCTGAAAAAAGCCGGCGCTTCTTTTACACATCTTGGCTTTGCACTTATGATTGCGGGAATACTTATTTCTTCCGGGAATAAGAAGATCATCAGTACCGACAAGTTCAAAACATTCATGCTACCGCCAGGAATGGACCCCATGACAAGGCAGCAAGATAACCCTGCTGAAAATGCAAACCTGCTGAGGGACATCCCTAATACACTTACTCCCTATACCGTAACATATACTGGCGATAGCAGTGGGCATGAAAACGGCAGGAAATTTTTCCATTTGCTTTTTGAAAAAAAGGATTCCGTTACCGGCAAAGCCGAAGAATCGTTTACGCTTTCTCCCGATGTCTATCTGATGAAGAATAACGGCATGAGCAGCAATCCTGATATCAGGAGCCATCTTACTTACGATATATTTACCTATATCTCATATGCCACAGACCCTTCCAAAAATACTGACACGGGCCAATTCAGGATACAGGAAATGGCAGAAGGCGATACCCTGTTTTACAGTAAGGGGTTCCTTGTATTTAACCGCACAATAAAAAACCCGAAAACAAATAAATTTAATATACATACCACCCGCCTGGCTGCTTTAGCTGATATTACGGTACACACAAAAGACAGTATGCAATACAAGGCTGCACCAATGATCTATATAGACAGCCTTGGCATTAACCAAATTGACGACACACTGTATGGGCCTAATTTATATGTAAGATTTGCCGGGGTCAGCTCCGACCTGAAAAAAATCAGAATCGGGCTGAAAGAGTCCGAAAAGGTAATCGATTTCGTAACTATCAAAGCATACATTTTCCCTTATATAAACCTGGTATGGACAGGCCTTATTATTATGGCTCTCGGATTTGTAGTAAGTATCGCCAACCGGTTGCAATTGAATGCAGCGAAAACATTGATCCTGCTGGCCATATCAGCGGCGGCACTTATTTACCTGTTCCTGTTTGCCAATTAGTTGTTATAATTAGGCTGCCCCATGTTTTATCTTAAAACTAATTATTATTATTACATTTACAGTGGGCTATGACAAAGAGATTCAGGATATTAGCTGTAATTATTTTTGGAGCGGTTGTTCTTACCGCCGGGAGCAATGCCGCCTATTGCCAATATTCGGCAAAAGATACCATATATATGCCTGTCATGATCTACAATGGCGATACAATGCCACTGCGTACTTATGATGTAGTAACGCTATATTCCCGTTATGATGAGGCTACAATGAGTGCATTAGCAAAATGGACACGGCTTCGCAATGCAGTATATGTTACCTACCCTTATGCACGCAGGGCCGGAATGGTAATGAATGATATCAATGCTCACCTGGTAAACATCACAAAAAGCAATGACAGAAAAGAATATATAAAATCCCGGGAAAAAGAATTGAGAAAAGAGTTTACCGAGCCGCTTACTAATCTATCCATCTATCAGGGCAAAGTATTAATGAAACTTATCAACAGAGAAACAGGGAACAACTGTTATGAGATAATAAGGGAATATAAAGGAGGCTTAGTAGCAACGGTATACCAGACTGTTGCTTTTTTCTTCAGTACAAGCCTGAAACAGCCATATGACCGCAACGGGGACGATGCCGGCATGGAAAAAATCGTTCAGGAAGTAGAGAGAATGTATGGCTACCGATAGATTTCCAACCCTCTTATTTTCGCTGCTATTACTTTGAGAGCATCAGCCGTTTCCATATCTTCGCAAATCAAATTAATACATGAAACTAGATATTCTGGCCTTTGGCGCTCACCCTGATGATGTTGAACTCGGATGTTCCGGAACACTGGCTATTGAAAAAATGAGGGGAAAAAAGATTGGTATTATCGACCTCACCGAAGGCGAACTGGGTACCAGAGGTTCCGTCGCTTCCAGAAAAGAAGAAGCCGGGAAGGCGGGAAAGTTACTCCAGGCAGATTGCAGGGAAAATCTTGGCCTTGCAGATGGTTTTTTCATTAATGCAGAACAGGATCAGCGTAAGATAATTACCGCTATAAGGAAATATAAGCCGGAAATCGTACTCTGTAATGCCCCCGAAGACAGGCACCCGGATCATGGGCGTGGGGCTCAAATTGTTTCAGATGCTGCCTTTCTATCAGGATTAAGAAAAATAGAAACTAACATTAATGGCAAGCAACAGGAGGCCTGGAGGCCTAAATATGTATTTCATTATATACAAGACAGGTACCTCGAACCTGATTTTGTAGTTGACATTACTCCTGCCATCGAAAAAAAGCTGGCTTCAATTAAAGCCCATAGTTCACAATTCTACGATCCCGGTTCCCTTGAACCTGAAACTTACATCTCCACTCCCGATTTTTTGGAAAGCATTGTTTATAGGGCCAAAATGTTCGGTAAAATGATCGGAGTAGGATATGCAGAAGGTTTTATCAGCCAAAAAATGATCGGCTTTGCGGATCTTGATTCCTTCATTTGCCGCAATACATAATTTGCGGAAAACTTATATTGTCTCAGATCTATTTTTTATTTACTCAAACTAATGATTACACCAAAATTCATCCACCCGCAAACTCATTTCCATCAGGATCTGAAAAAAAGGGTTTCGCAGTATTTCACCGAAACACAGCAATTGCCAACAGGTTCTTACGGCCTTTTTCTAAAAGCGGCTTTTTTCTTCATTGCCTATATTGCATTGTATGTCCACCTTGTGTACTTCACACCCGGCATTATACAATCAATAACTGAATGTATATTCATCGGGCTGTTCACGGCAGCAATCGGGTTTAATATTATGCACGACGGAAGCCACGGTAGTTTCAGTAAATATAGATTTATAAATAAACTAGCAGCCTATTCTATCAATTTTGCCGGCGCCAGCGGCATTATGTGGAATATGAAACACAACATAATCCACCATACTTATACAAATATTGACGGCATTGACGATGACATAGAAATAAAACCCTATATGCGAATGTGTAGTACACAGGAACTAAGAAGGCTGCACAGGTTTCAACACTATTATTTCTGGCTTTTATACACACAACTACATATAATATGGGTATTCTTTAATGATTATCAGAAATATTTCTCCCAACGGATAGGCAGTATGCCTTTAAAAAAGATGTCAGCATGGCAACATACCGGATTCTGGCTCGCCAAGCTCGGTTATATTTCTTTATTCATCTTAATTCCCATTTATCGGTTAGGGTTTCTTAAATGGTGTATCGGATTTCTTATAGCCAGTATGGTAACCGGTTTTGTACTCAGTATTGTTTTCCAACTGGCTCATACGGTGGAAGACACTACTTTTCCTACTATTGATTCTCAATCTCATCATATTGAAAATGAATGGGCTATACATCAGATCCGCACCACGGCTAATTTTGCTACCCATAACAAACTTTTATCCTGGCTGATCGGAGGGCTGAATTTCCAGGTTGAACATCACTTATTTCCCAAAATATCACATGTCCATTACCCCGCTATCAGCAGGATCATACGTAAAACCTGCCAGGAATACGGATTAAACTACCTGGAAAACCGTACAGTAGTGCGGGCAATTATTTCCCATATCCATCACTTAAAGAGAATGGGGCGTATTGTTGCTTCTGTCTAACGTGCAGTACTAATATCAAAAAAACGCCTTTTAACAACAGCTATTTTTTGCAATCTGGCAATCTCTTGCTTTATCAAATTACAATAAAGAAAAGTTAATGTAAATTTGTTACCTAAATATTCATAGAAAAAAATGCCAGAAGAAAAGAGTTTGAATTTTATCGAAGAAATTATTGAAGAAGATATTGCCAAAGGAACACACTCAACAGTACTTACACGTTTTCCCCCGGAACCAAATGGTTATCTGCATATCGGCCATGCCAAAAGTATATGCCTGAATTTCGGCTTGGGAATAAAATACGGCGGAAAGACGAATCTTCGCTTTGATGACACTAATCCCGTTACCGAAGAAACCGAGTATGTTGACAGCATTAAGGAAGACGTTCAATGGCTTGGTTTCAATTGGGCCAATGAGTTTTACGCATCAGATTATTTCGATCAGCTATATGAATTGGCAACATTTCTTATCAAGAAAGGCCTTGCCTATGTGGATGATTCTACTGCTGAAGAGATTGCCGCTATGAAAGGTACACCTACCCATCCCGGTATCGATAGCCCTTACAGGAACAGAAGCATCGAAGATAACCTTCGTTTGTTTATGGAAATGAAAGATGGGAAATATAAAGACGGTGAGAAAGTGCTTAGAGCGAAAATCGATATGGCTGCGCCGAACATGCACATGAGAGACCCTCTTATCTACCGGATTAAACATGCCCACCACCATCGCACTGGAGATAAATGGTGTATTTATCCGATGTATGATTTTGCACACGGGCAAAGCGACAGTATTGAGAATATCACACATAGCATTTGTACGCTGGAATTTGTTCCACACAGGCCTTTATACGACTGGTTCATAGAAAAACTTGAAATTTTCCCTTCCCACCAATATGAATTTGCCCGGCTGAATATGACTTATACGGTAATGAGTAAACGAAAATTACTTCAACTGGTAAATGAAAAATATGTAAGCGGGTGGGATGACCCCCGTATGCCTACAATCAGCGGATTGCGCAGGCGTGGATTCACTCCGGAAAGCATACGCAATTTCTGCGACAGGATTGGCGTTGCAAAAAGAGATAACCTTATTGATTTCAGCCTCTTGGAATTTTGCCTGAGAGAAGACCTGAATGAGCATGCAGGCAGAGTTATGGCCGTTCTCGACCCTGTAAAACTTATTCTTACCAATTATCCGGAAAACCAGGTAGAAGAACTGGTTAGCGAAAATGGCCCAAATGAGGATATGGGTACCCGAACAATCCCTTTTAGTAAAGAACTTTGGATAGAGAGAGAGGATTTTATGGAAGTCCCGGCTAAAAAATGGTTCCGGCTGGCTCCTGGTGCCATGGTTCGTCTTAAAAGCGCCTACATCGTCAAATGCGAAGACTTTATTAAAGATGGCAACGGGAATATTATCGAAATACATTGCAGCTATATACCGGAAAGCAAAAGCGGGTCAGATACCAGTGGTATACAGGTAAAAGGCACAATACATTGGGTAAGCGTACCACACGCCATTCAGGCTGAAGTCCGCTTATACGACAGGCTTTTTAAATCGGAAGACCCCGGAAGCGAAGAAGGAGATTTTAAAGATTATATCAACCCGGATTCGCTTATTATACTGAATAATGCCTTTGTGGAACCTTCGTTAAAAAATACCACAACAGCTAAAAGATATCAATTCATCCGCAAAGGCTATTTCTGTTTGGATAAAGACTCTTCCGGCGAAAGGCTTATCTTTAACAGAACTGTTACGCTTAAAGATGCCTGGGCCAAAGAAGCAAAGAAGAAATAAAAAAAGTATTTGCACCGGGAATGCTTAAACAGTTTCATTCCTAAGGGATAACCTTGGAAAAACAGCAGAGAGTAGAATAATTGCTGAAGATATAAGCATAAGATACAACCCTGTTTTTTTCTCCGGGCAATACGTATTATAGCAAGAAGAAAAAAGGGCAAAAGTCTTAATCGCATATCCTGCCTGCAATGCAGCAATAAATAAATTAGCCCGCTTAGCCCATACCTTTGGCAATATCATTCCCGCAAAAATCAATAATGCCAGTAAGACCAGGAGCTTACCGGGTTTGCCATATTGATTCTGAAAGGAATAAAATCCGGAAAATGCCTTTCCCAGGTCAGCATGATAAGTCCAAGGCATAAAACAAGATATGATCAGAATAATGCAGGCCATCAGCCCCATCCAATGTAATATCTTTATAAACATTCCGAAATATTTGGCTTGCTAAATTATTTTACCATCTTTCATGTGTAATGTCCTGTCACTAAGGCCGGCTAGTTCTTCATTGTGCGTAACAATAAGAAACGTTTGATTCATATCACGGCGCAGGCTCACAAATAACTCATGCAACTCCCGGGCATGAGTGCTATCCAGGTTCCCTGTAGGCTCGTCTGCCATAACTATGGAAGGGCTGTTAATTAGTGCTCTGGCTACTGCCACACGCTGCTGTTCCCCACCGGATAATTGCTGGGGTTTATTTTCCCGGCGTTTCTCGAGGTTCAATAACTCCAGCAATTGCAGCGCATTATTTACAACTTCATTCCTTGGCCTTCCGGCAATCCATCCCGGAATACACACATTTTCCAATGCGGTAAATTCCGGCAATAAATGGTGGAATTGAAAAACAAATCCTATATATTTATTACGAAACGCAGCGATTTTTTTCCTGCTAAGATTATGAACTGGTACCCCGTTAATGATAACATTTCCCTTATCAGCCTCATCTAAAGTGCCCAAAATATGGAGTAAAGTACTTTTTCCAGCACCTGATGAAC